>NZ_LATC01000035.1:0-46050 GCF_001414075.1 Mycobacterium sp. UM_11
ATGTGTATAAGAGACAGGTGCCGAACCAGGGTCGATCGACATGGTCGAGGCGTTGCTGCGGCGGTACGCACGGGTGCTGCTTCCGGTTGCGCGCACCGCCGCCGGCAACGCGCCGCTGCCCCTGCGCTGGGGCGAATACCGGCCCGGCACGCTGACCTCCGCGCGGTGGGGATTGCTCGAGCCGCCGGAGCCGTGGCTGCCCGCGTCGGCGATCGCCGAGGCGAGCCTGATCCTGGTGCCGGCGCTGGCCGTCGACCGCTCCGGGGTGCGGTTGGGCCGGGGCGGCGGCTTCTACGACCGATCGCTGGGCGGCCGGGACCCCGGGGCGCGGCTGGTCGCCGTGGTGCGCGACGCGGAATTGGTGGACGAGTTACCCGCCGAGCCGCACGACGTTGCGATGACCCACGCCCTCACGCCGCGGCGGGGCTTGATCGCCCTCGGGTAACAGTTCGGGAATGAGTGACATCACGTGGCGGTTCTAGCACTTGAGACGCTAGAGTGCTAACAAGCTTTGCAATCACCCGGAGGTTTTCGTGCCGACTTACAGCTATCAGTGCACCCAGTGCGACGATCGCTTCGACATCGTGCAGGCCTTCACCGACGACGCGCTGACCACTTGCGAGCGCTGCTCCGGCCGGCTGCGCAAGCTGTTCAACTCCGTCGGGGTGGTGTTCAAGGGCAGCGGCTTCTACCGCACCGACAGCCGGGAATCCGGCAAGAAGACGGGCTCGAGCAACGGGTCCTCGTCGAGCGATTCGGGTTCGGGCTCGTCGTCGAGCGAGAAGTCGACCGGGTCGAGCGGGTCGGGCGACAAGTCGGGCGCCAGCTCCACGGCGTCCACCGCGGCCGCGTCGGCCTGACGGGTTATCCACAATCGCCGTCGTCGGCGGCATTCGCCCCTGAGCGGGCTGCAATTACCGTTGCCGCGTGCGCGAATCGTCGCTGAACCCAAGCCTGTTCGGCCGCCTCTGGACGGCGCGTCCGGATTGGACTCGGACCGTCATGGCGCGTCGGGTCGCCGCAGGCGGCCTCGTGGTGCTGGCCGGCCTGGCGGCGCTGCGCTCCAACCCGGCCGGTGATTACGCCGACGTGGTGGTCGCCGATCACGACCTGCGGCCCGGCGCAGCGCTGACCCCGAACGACGTTCGCCTCGAAAAGCGTTTGGCCACAACCATTCCCGATGGGTCGCTGGTCGATGTGCGGACCGTGACGGGTTCGACGCTGGCCGGCCCGGCCAGGCGCGGCGAGGTCCTCACCGACGTCCGGTTGCTGGGCAGCCGGCTGGCGGAAGTGACCGCCGGGCCCGGCGCCCGCATCGTGCCGCTGCGGCTGGCCGACAGCGCCCTGATCGACCTGGTCCGCGTCGGCGACGTCGTCGACGTGCTGGCCGCGCCGGCGGCATCAACGGAGACCACCCAGCCCGTCCCCAAGGTGGTGGCCACCGACGCCGTCGTGGTGCTCGTGTCGGCCAAGCCAAAGATCCAGGGCGCGGACGGCGACCGCGTAGTCTTGGTGGCGCTGCCGGCCCGCGTGGCGAACACGGTGGCGGGCTCGGCGCTGGGCCAGGCGGTCACCCTCACCCTGCACTGAGCGCCCCGCCGCGGTTGGCCAAGCAGCCGAGGAGCAAACTCTGTCCAATCCCAGGAAGGACATCTTCAATGTTCAAAGGGTTCAAGGAGTTTCTGTCGCGGGGGAACATCGTCGACCTGGCCGTCGCGGTGGTCATCGGTACCGCATTCACCGCGCTGGTCACCAAGTTCACCGACAGCATCATCACGCCGCTGATCAACCGGATCGGCGTCAATCAGCAATCCAATGTCGGCGCCCTGAAGATCGGCATCGGCGGCGGTCAGACGATCGACCTGAACATCCTGCTGTCCGCCGCGATCAACTTCATCCTCATCGCCGCGGTCGTGTATTTCTTCGTCGTGCTGCCCTACAACACGTTGCGCAAGCGCGGTGAGGTCGAGCAGGCCGACGACGCGCAGGTGGTCCTGCTGACCGAGATCCGCGACCTGCTCGCGCAGACCAACGGGGATTCATCGGGCAGGCACGGCGGCGCGGCGGCCACTACGCCGCCCCCGGAGCACGGCCCGCGCGCGGACGCCGAGCAGTGACCGCGCGCTGCGGCGCCTAGATTTCCAGGCTCGACAGCTGCCCGATGATCTGGGCGGCCAGGGGGTTCAGCGTCGCCATGCCGTCACGCACGGCATAGCGGGAACCCGCCAGGTTCACCACCAACGTGCTGCCGGACACCCCGGCCAGGCCGCGTGACAGCCCGGCGTCGGTGATGCCCGCGGACAGTCCCGACGCCCGGATGGCTTCGGCGATGCCGAGGATTTCGCGATCCAGGATCTCGCGGGTGGCCTCAGGGGTGACGTCGCGCGGCGTCACACCCGTCCCGCCGACGGAGACCACCAGGTCCACCCCGCCGATCACCGCGGTGTTGAGCGCGTTGCGGATCTCGACCTCGTCCGCCGCGACCGCAACCACACCGTCGACGACGAAACCCGCCTCGGTCAGCAGCTCGGTGACCAACGGCCCGCTGTGGTCCTCGTCCCCGTGGGCCGTGCGATCGTCGACCACGACGACCAGGGCCCGGCCAACGACCAACTCCGCGCCCGTTTCCATGGGTGCCACCGTATAACCGAGCTCCGACAATCCCGCCGCGGAGGGTTCTTCGACTCGCATTACTGATCCGCCTTCCCCAGGGTTACCGGCACGGTACGGCTGCCACCAGCGGGATCCTGGAAGGTCAGCGAGATCTTGTCGCCGGGCGCCTTGGACCGCACGGCGGCGACCAACGCGTCGGCACTGCTGATCGGGCGGTCGTCGACCTTGGTGACGGTCACGTTCTTGGGCACCCCGGCGGTCGCGGCCGCACCGCCCGGCACGACGTCGACGACCTTGGCGCCCGGCGAACCCTTGTCGTTGGTCACCTGCACGCCCAGTGAGGCGTGGGACGCCTTGCCACTGCTGATCAGCTCGTCGGCGATGCGCTTGGCCTGGTCGACGGGGATCGCGAAACCGAGCCCGATCGAACCGCTCTGGGCGTCCGGCGAATCCGCACCCAGGGTGGCGATCGCCGAGTTGACGCCGACCAGTTGACCCTGCATGTTGACCAGCGCGCCGCCCGAGTTACCCGGGTTGATGGCGGCGTCGGTCTGGATCGCGTCCAGCACGGTGTTCTGGTTGCCCGACTCGCCCGTGGTGGACACCGGCCGGTTCAGCGCGCTGACGATTCCGGTGGTGACGGTTCCCGACAGGCCCAGCGGCGACCCGATGGCCACCACCGGTTGGCCCACGCGCAGATCCGACGAGGAGCCCAGGGAAATCGGGGCGAGGCCGGAGACGCCCTGCACGCGGATCACGGCGATGTCGCTGGTGGGATCGGCGCCGACAACCGTGAACGGCGCGGTGCGACCGTCGGCGAAGGTCACCGTGGTCTTCGGGGCGGGACCACCCGGTCCGCCACCGGGACCTCCGGGCGGACCGCCGGGGGGCGCACCGGGAGGAGCGGGCGGCTTGGGCGTCCCGGCGGCCGCGGCGACCACATGGTTGTTGGTCAGGATCAACCCATCGGCCGAAAGGATGATGCCGGAGCCCTCCTCGGACTGCCGGCCCAGGTCGGTCTCCAGCATGACGACGCTGGGCACCACCTTGGCGGCGACCTGTTCGACGCTGCCCGGTGGCATGTTCGCCGCCGGGACGCTGGGCGCGCCGCCGCCGGTGATGCTGTGCCCGCTGCCGTTGTTCGAATGCGTGCCCAGCTCGACGGCCGTCGCCGCGGCGCCGCCGATGCCGGCCGACACCACCGCGATGGCCAGGGCGCCCACGGCCAACAGCCCCGCGCGGGGCCGTTTTTGGGGCCCCGGGGGCATCGGCGGCAGCATGCCGGGAATCGGGCCCGTCCCCGTGGCCCCGGGGATCGGGCCCACCCCGGTGCCGCCGGGGATCCGGCCCGGGCCGGTGCCGCTGAACGGGTCGTAGGGCTGCCGGAACTGGCCGGTCGGCTGCGATTGCTGCCGCCAGTCGAACGGCTGGCCGTACGGTTGCCCCTGGCCATAAGCAGAGTTCCCCGGGTGGCTCGGGGTGGGCGCAGGCTGATTCGGCGCAGGACGATATCCCGGCTGCTGCGGCGGTGGCGAATACCTCGGGTCATTCGTCATGTCGCTACGTCGCTCTTCCTCTATGTATTCGGCTCGGCGGCTCGACTGGGCCATTCAACCCTAGCCGCAGACCTAGGTTGCCCGCGCGGACTGAGAGTCCACTGAGATAACGTTCGCCGGTTCCCGAGAGTTCGACTCCCCGGTCGCCACGGGAACGGTGGGGTCGGTGCCCGATTCCTTGTCGGCGGGTGCGGGGTACGCCGGCGGCGGCATCGGCCGCCCGGGCAGCAGCACGTAGAACGAGGTCCCCGGCGGCTGACCGCCCGGCACGGTGTCTTCGACCCGGAGCAATCCGCCGTGGTTGAGCACAACCTTCTTGACGATCGCCAGCCCGAGCCCGGACCCCGGCATCGCGCGGGCGGTCGTCGAACGGTAGAACCGCTCGAACACCAGGCGGCGTTCGTGCGGCGGAATGCCGGGGCCGTGGTCGGACACCACCAACTCCGCGTGCGACGGGTCGAGTTGCCGCATCCTGACGCCGACGTGGCCGCCCGGCGGGCTCCACTTGGCCGCGTTGTCCAGCAGGTTCAGCACCGCGCGCGACAGCCCGGCGGCGTCGCCGAACGTCTGCCAGGGCGTCACGTCGACGTCGAAGTGAATGTCGTTGCGCCGCCGCCGGACTCGCTCGAGGCTGCGTTCGACGACCTCGGACATGTCGACGGGTTCGTGCACCACCTGGCCGGCGTCGTCACGGGTCAGGTCCACCAAATCGCCGACCAGCGTGGAGAGCTCTTCGATCTGCGCCAGCACGTCGGCGCGCAGGCCGACCATCTCCTGCTCGGGCAGCCGCGGCGCCCCGGGTTCCATCGACGCCATCAGCAGCTCGACGTTGGTGCGCAACGACGTGAGCGGGGTGCGCAATTCGTGCCCGGCGTCGGTGACCAGCCGCGCCTGCCGCTCGCGCGACTCGGCCAGCGCGCGCAGCATCAAGTTGAACGCCTCGGTGAGCCGGGCCAATTCGTCGCTACCGAACACCGGAATGGGCCGCAGGTCGTCGGTGCGCGCCACCCGTTCGGCCGCTTCGGTGAGGCGGGCCACCGGACGGAGCCCCGCCCGGGTGACCATGCCGCCGGCCACCGCCGCGACCGCGACGCCGACGCCGCCGACGATCAGCAGCACCCAGCGCAGCTTGGTCATCACCGCCTCGGTCGGTTTGAGGCTCTTGGAGATCAACAGCGAGCAGCCGTTGGGCAGGTGGATGGCCAGGACCCGTTGATCGGCCGCCGTGCGCCGCGACATGAACAGGTCACCGCGGATCACCGCTTTTTCCGGCGCGCCGACGGGCAGCGTCTGGCCCGGCTGCTGCGCCGTGTAGATCGAGTGGCCGGGATTGACCAGCATCGCGTTGACGTCGGAGTAGGCGGTGCCCTCGATGGCCTTCCCCGGGTCGGCGGCCAGCGAACCGCTGGCGATCAGCAGCTGCGCCCGGCTTTGCAGCTGATTGTCGATGTCGTTGTACAACGCGGCCGAGATCACCGCGTACACGGCGAACGCCATCAGCACGACGACCATCGCCACCATCGACATCGCCAGCAGCATCACGCGCCACCGCAGGGACAACGAGCTGGTGGCGCGCAGCGGTACGCGTTGCGGCCGTTGGTACCGGATCATCGGCGAGGGTGGCTGGTCACGGCGGCGTCTCCCGGAGGACGTAGCCCACGCCGCGCACCGTGTGGATGAGTCGTGGTTCTCCGTCGGCCTCGGTCTTGCGGCGCAGATAGCCGACGTAGACCTCCAGCGCGTTGCCGGAGGTGGGGAAGTCGAATCCCCACACCTCCTCCAGAATCCGGCTGCGGGTGAGCACGCGGCGCGGATTGGCGATCAGCATCTCCAGCAAAGCGAATTCGGTGCGGGTCAGGCTGATCTGGCGTTGCCCGCGGGTGACCTCCCGGGTCACCGGGTCCAGCGTGAGATCGGAGAACGTCATGGCCACCGATTCGGCGTCCTCGTCGTCGGGTTTGGTGCGGCGCAGCAGAGCCCGCATCCGGGCCAGCAGCTCCTCGAGCGCGAACGGCTTGGGCAAGTAGTCGTCCGCGCCGGCGTCCAGGCCCGCGACCCGCTCGGAAACCGAATCGCGGGCGGTGAGCACCAAGATCGGCAGGTCGTCGCCGGTGCTGCGGAGCTGACGGCACACCTCGAGGCCGTCGAGCCGCGGCATCATCACGTCGAGCACGAGCGCGTCGGGCCGGTCGCTGGCGATCAGCTCCAGCGCCTCCACCCCGTCGTGGGCCAACTCGACCGAGTAGCCATTGAAGGAAAGCGACCGGCGCAGCGATTCACGCACTGCGCGATCGTCGTCGACGACCAGTATCCGCACGGGCCTAGTGTCGTCCCGACGCCTGAGAGCGGGCTGAGAGGCGCGCCGCGTATTTGCCGAGATTAACTAACGGCGGTCGAGGTCGATCAGGCCGAGGCGGGCGGCCTTGAGCAGCCGGCGGGGCACCTTGTGCTTCTGGCCCGCGACCGTCACACCGACGAGCTCGGTCTTGGTGGCCTTCCACTGCGCGCGACGGCTACGGGTGTTCGCGCGCGACATCCTGCGCTTGGGTACGGCCATGGTCGGGCCTAACTCCTCGTCTCGGGGGTTTGTCGCGCGGCGTGGCCGGTGCGGCCGAACGTGCGACGATTGCTATCAGGATAGTCGGTGGCCTGCCGCGCACCAAAATGGCGCCCGGGGGCGTCGAGATTGCCGTGGCGGCCGTGATCCGGGCGCGGACCACGACCATGGCGGCAATCTCGGCGCGGGAAGCGGCGGGGGCGTCCTTGACGGGGCGCCGGCGCGACCCGCTAACCTACCGGTTGGTTGGTTGGTTTGCGCTCACCGGTGAATCGCAGATGGGAGGACGCCGTGGCCTCTGCCCCTGGTCGTGGCGCGGTCCGAATCGCGAACTGCTCCGGCTTCTACGGCGATCGGCTCTCGGCGATGCGCGAGATGCTCACCGGCGGCTCCAATGACCCCGTGGACTACCTGACCGGCGACTACCTGGCCGAACTGACCATGCTGATCCTGGGCCGCGACCGGATGAAGCATCCCGAACGCGGCTACGCCAAGACCTTCGTCACCCAGCTCGAGGACTGCCTGGGCGAGGCCCGCGACCGGGGCGTCCGCATCGTCGCCAACGCCGGCGGCCTCAACCCGGCCGGCCTGGCCGCCGCGATCCGCGCCCTGGCCGAGCGGCTCGGCATCCCGGCCCGCGTCGCACACGTGGAGGGCGACGACCTGCTGGGGCGCGCCGCCGAACTCGGGCTGGGCACCCCCCTGACCGCCAACGCCTACCTGGGCGCCTGGGGCATCGTCGACTGCCTGGACGACGGCGCCGACGTCGTCGTCACGGGCCGGGTCACCGACGCGTCGGTGATCGTCGGGGCGGCCGCCGCGCACTTCGGTTGGGGGCGCACCGACTACGACCGGCTGGCCGGGGCGGTGGTGGCCGGCCACGTCATCGAGTGCGGGGTGCAGGCCACCGGCGGCAACTACTCCTTCTTCACCGAAATTTCCGACCTGGGCCACGCCGGCTTCCCGCTGGCCGAGGTCCACGCCGACGGTTCCTCGGTGATCACTAAGCACCCGGGCACCGGCGGGCTCGTCAGCGTCGACACCGTCACGGCGCAGCTGCTCTACGAGATCAGCGGCGCCCGCTACGCCAACCCCGACGTCACCGCCCGGATGGACACCGTCGAGCTGTCCGCGGACGGCCCCGACCGGGTGCGCATCAGCGGCGTGCGCGGGGAGGCCCCGCCGCCCACCTATAAGGTGTCGCTGAACAGCATCGGCGGATTCCGCAATTCCATGACGTTCGTGCTGACCGGTCTCGACATCGAGGCCAAAGCCGACTTGGTGCGCCGGCAACTCGAGGCCGCGCTCACGGTCAAGCCCGCGGAGCTGCAGTGGTCGCTCGCCCGCACCGACCACACCGACGCCGACACCGAGGAAGCGGCCAGCGCGCTGCTGCACTGCGTGGTCCGCGATCCCGATCCCGCGAACGTCGGGCGCCAATTCTCCTCGGCCGCCGTGGAATTGGCGCTCGCCAGCTACCCGGGCTTTCACGTGACCGCCCCGCCGGGTGACGGCCAGGTCTACGGGGTGTTCACCGCGGGCTACGTGGACGCCAAGGAGGTGCCGCACGTCGCGGTGCACGCCGACCATACCCGAGTCGAGATCCCCAGCGCCGCAGACACTTTGGAGCTCGCGCCCGCCGACCCCCCGCCGCTGCCGGAACCGTTGCCCGATGGGCCCACCCGCCGCGTGCCGCTGGGCCGCATCGCCGGGGCCCGCAGCGGCGACAAGGGCGGCTCGGCCAACGTGGGGGTCTGGGTCCGCACCGACGAACAATGGCGCTGGCTGGCCAACACGCTGACCGTCGAGAAGCTCAGGGAGCTGCTGCCGGAAGCGGCGGAGTTCGACGTCACCCGCCACGTGCTGCCGAACCTGCGCGCGGTCAACTTCGTCATCGACGGCATCCTCGGCCAGGGCGTCGCCTATCAGGCGCGGTTCGACCCCCAGGCCAAGGGGCTGGGTGAATGGCTGCGCGGCCGCCACGTCGAGATCCCCGAAAGGCTCCTATGAATCTTTGGACGACGCCGGAGCGCGAAGAGTTGCGGAAGACGGTGCACTCCTTCACCGAACGGGAGATCCTGCCCCACGTCGACGAGTGGGAACGCGTCGGCGAGCTCCCGCGCGAACTGCACCGGCGCGCCGGGGCGGCCGGGCTGCTGGGCGCGAACTTTCCCGAGACGGTTGGCGGGGGTGGGGGCGACGGCGCGGACGCGGTGATCATCTGCGAGGAGGTGCACCAGACCGGCGCTCCCGGTGGTGTTTTCGCGTCGCTGTTCACCTGTGGCATCGCGGTGCCGCACATGATCGCCTCCGGCGATCAACGGCTGATCGTGGAGTTCGTCCGGCCGACGCTGGCCGGCGACAAGATCGGCGCGCTGGCCATCACCGAGCCCGGCGGCGGTTCGGACGTCGGGCACCTGCGAACCTCGGCGGTCCGGGACGGGGATCACTACGTGGTCAACGGCGCCAAGACCTACATCACCTCCGGGGTCCGCGCCGACTACGTCGTCACCGCGGTGCGCACCGGCGGGCCCGGGGCGGCGGGGGTGTCCCTGCTGGTGATCGAGAAGGGCACACCGGGTTTCGAGGTGAGCCGCAAGCTGGCCAAGATGGGATGGCGGTCCTCCGACACCGCCGAGCTGTCCTTCGTCGACGCCAGGGTGCCGGCGGCCAACCTGGTCGGCACCGAGAACAGCGGCTTCCTGCAAATCGCGCAGGCCTTTGTGGCCGAGCGGATCGGCCTTGCCGCACAGGCGTATTCGAGCGCCCAGCGGTGCCTGGACCTGACGCTGCAGTGGTGCCGCGACCGGGAGACCTTCGGCCGGCCGCTGATCTCGCGCCAGTCGGTGCAGAACACGCTCGCCGAGATGGCCCGGCGCATCGACGTCGCCCGCGTCTACTCCCGCAACGTGGTCGAGCGCCAGCTCGCCGGCGAGACCAACCTGATCGCCGAGGTGTGCTTCGCCAAGAACACCGCCGTCGAGGCCGGCGAATGGGTGGCCAACCAGGCGGTGCAGCTGTTCGGCGGCATGGGCTACATGGCCGAATCCGAAGTCGAACGCCAGTACCGCGACATGCGGATCCTGGGCATCGGCGGCGGAACCACCGAGATACTGACCGCACTGGCCGCGAAAACGCTTGGATATCAATCATGACCGTCCTGCAGTCCACCCTCGACCCGCAATCGGCCGCCTACTCCGACGCGGCGTCGACCGCGACCTCCCGGCTCGAGGAGATCGACGCCGAACTCGCCAAAGCGCTTGCGGGCGGCGGCCCCAAGTACGTCGAGCGCCACCACGCCCGCGGCAAGCTGACCGCCCGCGAACGCATCGAGTTGCTCGTGGACCCCGACTCCCCGTTCTTGGAGCTCAGCCCGCTGGCGGCCTACGGCACCGCGTTCACCGTCGGCGCCAGCACGGTCACCGGGATCGGCGTGGTGTGCGGGGTGGAATGCCTGATCGTCGCGAACGACCCGACCGTCAAGGGCGGCACCAGCAACCCGTGGACCCTGAAAAAGATCCTGCGCGCCAACCAGATCGCGTTCGAAAACCGGCTGCCGGTCATCTCCCTTGTGGAGTCCGGCGGGGCGGACCTGCCCACCCAGAAGGAGATCTTCATCCCCGGCGGGCGGATGTTCCGCGACCTGACCCGCCTGTCGGCCGCAGGCATCCCCACCATCGCCCTGGTATTCGGCAACTCCACCGCCGGTGGTGCCTACATTCCCGGCATGTCCGACCACGTGGTGATGATCAAGGAACGCTCGAAGGTGTTCCTCGCCGGCCCGCCGCTGGTGAAGATGGCCACCGGTGAGGAGTCGGACGACGAATCGCTGGGCGGGGCCGAAATGCATTCCCGCGTATCCGGTTTGGCGGATTACTTCGCAGTGGACGAGCTGGACGCCATTCGCATCGGCCGCCGTATCGTCGCCCGGCTCAACTGGCGCAAAAAGGGCCCGGCGCCCGGGCCGGTCATCGATCCGTTGTTCGACGCCGAAGAGCTGATCGGCATCGTGCCCGCGGATCTGCGCATCCCGTTCGACCCACGCGAGGTGATCGCCCGCATCGTCGACGGCTCCGAATTCGACGAATTCAAGGCCATGTACGGGTCATCGCTGGTGACGGGATGGGCCCGCCTGCACGGCTACCCGCTGGGCATCCTGGCCAATGCGCGCGGCGTGCTGTTCAGCGAGGAATCGCAGAAGGCGACCCAGTTCATCCAGCTGGCCAACCGCTCCAACACCCCACTGTTGTTCCTGCACAACACCACCGGCTACATGGTGGGCAGGGACTACGAAGAGGGCGGGATGATCAAGCACGGCTCGATGATGATCAACGCGGTCTCCAACTCAACCGTCCCGCACATCTCGCTGTTGATCGGCGCCTCCTACGGCGCCGGCCACTACGGCATGTGCGGGCGGGCCTATGACCCCCGGTTCCTGTTCGCCTGGCCCAGCGCCAAGTCCGCGGTGATGGGCGGCGCCCAGCTGGCGGGCGTCTTGTCGATCGTGGCGCTGGCCGCCGCCGAAGCCCGCGGCCAGCAGGTCGACGAGGACGCCGACGCCGCGATGCGGGCCGCCGTCGAGGGGCAGATCGAGGCCGAGTCGCTGCCGCTGGTCCTGTCCGGGATGCTGTACGACGACGGGGTGATCGACCCGCGCGACACCCGCACCGTGTTGGGAATGTGTCTGTCCGCCATCGCAAATGGCCCGATCAAGGGGACGTCGAACTTCGGCGTCTTCCGGATGTGAGCCCCATGGTCACTCGAGTGCTGGTCGCCAACCGGGGCGAGATCGCCCGACGGGTGTTCGCCACCTGCCGGCGGCTGGGCCTGGGCACCGTCGCGGTCTACACCGACCCGGATGCCGCCGCGCCGCACGTCGCCGAGGCCGACGCCCGGGTCCGGCTGCCGAAGACCAACGACTACCTCAACGCGGAGGCGATCATCGCCGCCGCCCGCGCCGCGGGCGCCGACGCCGTGCATCCGGGATACGGGTTCCTCTCGGAGAACGCCGAATTCGCCGCCGCCGTACAGGCCGCGGGCCTGACCTGGATCGGGCCGCCGGTGGACGCGGTGCGGGCGATGGGCTCCAAGATCGAGTCCAAGAAGCTGATGGCCGCCGCCGGAGTTCCGGTGCTCGACGAGCTCGACCCCGACGCGGTCACCGAGGCGCAGCTGCCGGTGCTGGTCAAGGCCTCCGCCGGCGGCGGCGGCCGCGGGATGCGGGTCGTCCGCGAATTGGGCTCTCTCGCAAGCGAAGTAGAGGCGGCCCGCCGGGAGGCGCAATCCGCGTTCGGCGACCCGACCGTGTTTTGCGAGCGCTACCTGCCCACCGGGCACCACATCGAGGTGCAGGTGATGGCCGACGCCCACGGCACCGTCTGGTCCGTCGGGGAACGCGAATGCTCCATTCAGCGCCGGCACCAGAAGATCATCGAGGAGGCCCCCTCCCCCTTGGTCGAGCGCACACCCGGCATGCGGGCCAAGCTGTTCGACGCGGCCCGACTGGCCGCCGAGGCCATCGGCTACACGGGCGCCGGGACGGTTGAATTCCTCGCCGACGATGACGGCGATTTCTTTTTCCTCGAAATGAACACCCGGCTGCAGGTCGAGCACCCGGTGACCGAGGAGACCACCGGGCTCGACCTCGTCGAACTGCAGATCACCGTCGCCGACGGCGGTCGGCTCGACACCGAACCCCCTGCCGCGCAGGGCCATTCGATCGAGGCCCGCCTCTACGCCGAGGATCCCGCCCAGGGCTGGCAACCGCAGGCGGGCCGCGTGCACACCGTCGACGTGCCCGGCGTCGGTGCGCGGTTCACCACGTTGGCGCGCCGAACCGGCATCCGGCTCGATTCGGGCATCGCCGCCGGATCCACGGTGTCCATCCACTACGACCCGATGCTTGCCAAGGTCATCTCCTATGCGCCGACGCGCCGCCAAGCGGCGCTGGTGCTGGCCGACGCGCTCGCCCGCACCCGCCTGCACGGCCTGCGCACCAACCGCGAGTTGCTGGTCAACGTCCTGCGCCACCCCGCCTTTCTCGACGGCGCCACGGACACCGCGTTTTTCGACACACACGGCTTGGAGAAGCTGTCCGCCCCCCTGGCCGACGCCGCCACCGTCCGGTTGTCCGCGATCGCGGCCGCGCTCTCCGACGCCGCGCACAACCGCGCGGCCGCGCCCGTCCTGGGCACGCTGCCCAGCGGCTGGCGAAACCTGCCGTCCGGCTACCAGGTGAAGACCTACCGCGATGCCGAAGGCGGTGAGCACCGCGTCGAATACCGCTTCACCAGAACCGGATTGCGGTTCTCCGACGACGAACAGGTCCAGCTCGTCTCGGCCACGCCCGACGAGGTGGTGCTGGCCGACGGCTCCGGGGTGGCGCGCGCCCTCACGGTCGCGCGCTACGGTGACGACGTCTACGTCGACTCGGCGCGCGGGCCCGTGCACCTGGTCGCGCTGCCGCGTTTCCCGGAACCGGGTTCGGCCGTCGAACAGGGGTCCCTGGTGGCGCCGATGCCCGGCAACGTGATTCGGATCGGTGCCGCGGCCGGCGACACCGTCGAGGCCGGCCAGGCGTTGATCTGGCTCGAGGCGATGAAGATGGAACACACCATCACCGCACCGGCCGACGGGGTGCTCGTCGAACTCAACGTCAAGACCGGTCAGCAAGTCGAGGTGGGCGCCGTCCTGGCAAGGGTGGAAGCGCCGCAAGCAGAAGGAGATCCAGCATGACCGACACCAGCTTCATCGAGAGCGAGGAGCGGCGGGCCCTGCGCAAGTCGGTGGCCGCCTGGGCCGCCAACTACGGCAGCGAGTACTACCTGAAGAAGGCCCGCGCGCAGCAGCACACCGACGAATTGTGGTCGGAGGCAGGCAAACTCGGTTTCCTCGGGGTGAACCTGCCCGAGGAGTACGGCGGCGGCGGCGCCGGCATGTACGAGCTGTCGCTGGTGATGGAGGAGATGGCGGCGGCGGGCAGCGCGCTGCTGCTGATGGTGGTATCGCCGGCGATCAACGGCACGATCATCAGCAAGTTCGGCACCGACGAGCAGAAGAAACGCTGGATTCCCGGCATCGCCGACGGCACCCTGACGATGGCCTTCGCCATCACCGAGCCCGACGCCGGGTCCAATTCGCACAAGATCACCACCACCGCCCGGCGCGACGGCGGCGACTGGATCCTCAAAGGACAGAAGGTGTACATCTCCGGCATCGACCAGGCGCAGGCCGTCCTGGTGGTGGGCCGCACCGAGGAGGCCAAGACCGGCAAGCTGCGTCCCGCGCTGTTTGTGGTGCCCACCGACGCCCCCGGATTCACTTACACGCCAATCGAAATGGAGCTGATCAGTCCCGAGCGGCAGTTCCAGGTGTTCCTCGACGACGTCCGGCTGCCGGCCGACGCTCTGGTGGGTTCGGAGGACGCCGCGATCGCGCAGCTCTTCGCGGGGCTGAATCCCGAACGGATCATGGGCGCCGCCAGCTCGGTCGGTATGGGTCGGTTCGCGCTCGAAAAGGCCGCCGACTATGTCAAGAGCCGCCAGGTGTGGGGCACGCCGATCGGGGCGCACCAGGGGCTGTCGCACCCGTTGGCGCAGTGCCACATCGAGGTGCAACTGGCCAAGCTGATGATGCAGAAGGCCGCCGCGCTGTATGACAGCGGTGACGACGCGGGCGCGGCGGAGGCGGCCAACATGGCGAAATATGCTGCGGCCGAAGCGGCCACCCGCTCGGTGGACCAGGCCGTGCAGTCGATGGGCGGCAACGGGCTGACCAAGGAGTACGGCGTTGCCGCCATGCTCGCCTCGGCGCGGCTGGGCCGCATCGCCCCCGTCAGCCGGGAGATGGTGCTGAACTTCGTGGCGCAGACATCGCTGGGTCTGCCCCGGTCGTACTGATGGAGACGCTGGTCGAATACGCCGGTCCCGCCGACAGCGGCGGACCGTTCGCGCGCCTGACGCTGAACTCGCCCCACAACCGCAACGCGCTGTCCACCGCGCTCGTCGAGCAGTTGCACCGGGGCCTGCGCGACGCCGCGGCGGACCCGGCCGTGCGCGCGGTGGTGTTGGGGCACACCGGCAACACGTTCTGCGCCGGGGCCGACCTCGGGGAGGCCAGCGGCGGCAGCCCATTCGACCTCGCTCTCGCCCGCGCCCGGGAATTGACGGCGGTGTTGCGGGCCATCGTGTCCTCGCCGCGGCCGGTGATCGCCGCGATCAATGGGCACGTCCGCGCCGGCGGGTTCGGGCTCGTCGGCGCGTGTGACATCGCCGTCGCCGGCCCGCGCAGCACCTTCGCCCTGACCGAGGCCCGCATCGGCGTCGCGCCGGCGATCATCTCGCTGACGCTGCTGCCGAAACTGGCGCCGCGCGCCGCGGCGCGCTACTACCTGACCGGCGAGACGTTTGACGCCGGCGCCGCGGCGGAGATCGGGCTGATCACGATCGCCGCCGAGGACGTCGACGCCGCGGTCGGTGGACTGCTCGCCGACGTGGGCCGCGGTTCGCCGCAGGGGTTGGCGGCCTCCAAGGCGCTGACGACGGCCGCGGTGCTGGAGGGGTTCGACCGCGACGCGGAACGGCTGGCCGAGGAATCGGCCCGCCTCTTCGTGTCCGACGAAGCCCGCGAAGGCATGCTGGCGTTCCTGCAGAAGCGCGCCCCTAGCTGGGCAAGTTAGCCAGGTGTCAAACAACCGCCCCCGCGTGGACGCGGCGGCGCGGGGCAACATTGCAGTTTGACCAATCCTCTTGCGGCAATAGCCGGACGTCGTAGGCTCGTGGGTGATGAGCAACTCTGCACAACCCGATGCGAACGACACGCGCGACGAATCGTCGCGCGCGGCCGACACCGATCGCATCCAGATCGCGCAGTTGCTGGCCTACGCGGCCGAGCAGGGCCGCCTGCAGCTCAAGGACTACGAAGACCGCTTGACCAAGGCCTATGCCGCGACAACGTACGCGGAACTGGACCAGCTGCGGGCCGACCTGCCGGGCGCACCGGTCAACCCGCGCCGGGGCGGCAAGCCCAACCCGGCGCCGTCCACACTGCTGCTGGCCCTGCTGAGCGGCTTCGAGCGGCGGGGTCGATGGAACGTGCCCAAGAAGCTCACCACCTTCACGCTATGGGGCAGCGGGGTGGTCGATCTGCGCTACGCCGACTTCACCTCGACCGAGGTCGACATCCACGCGATGTCCATCATGGGCGTGCAGAACATTTTGCTGCCGCCCGAAGTCAACGTCGAAATCCACGGCCGCGGGGTGATGGGCAACTTCGACCGCAGCGTCCTCGGCCAGGGCACGCCCGGCGCACCGACGGTGCGAATTCGCGGCTGGTCGCTTTGGGGCGGTGTCGGCATTCTCCGCAAGGCGCGCCGGCCGCGCGGGTAGCCGCGCGTCTCAGCTCGGCACGTAGTCGAACTTGTCGGGGTTGGGCCCGTTGCGTCCCGACTCGCCCTTGTCCAGGGCTGAAATCGCGTCCATGTCGGAATCGTCCAACTCGAAGTCGAAAAGCTCGAAGTTTCCTTTGACCCGCTCCGGGGTCACCGACTTCGGAAAGACGATGTCGCCCCGCTGAATGTGCCAGCGCAACACCACCTGCGCCGCCGACTTACCCCGGGCATCGGCGATGCGGTTGATCACCGGGTCATCGAGCACCTTGCCCTGCGCGATGGGCGCCCACGCCTCGGTGGCGATGCCGTGCTCGCGTCCGTACGCCCGGACCTCCTTATTACCGAAGTACGGATGAAGCTCGATCTGGTTGACCGACGGCACCGTGTCGGTTTCGCTGGCGAGCCGTTCCAGGTGCGCCACTTGGAAATTCGAGACACCGATGCTGCGGGCGCGCCCGTCCCGGGCGAACTCCTCGAAGACCTTCCAAGTCGAGACGAAGTCGCCGTCGTACAGCGTCGGCAGCGGCCAGTGGATGAGAAACAGGTCCACGTAATCGGATTCCAGCGCCTTCAGCGTGCGGTCGAACGCGCGGCGCGCGTCGTCGGGTTTGTGAAAACCGTTGTTGAGCTTGCTGGTGACGAAGACGTCGGCGCGATCCAGTCCGGCATCGCGAATGCCTTGTCCCACTTCGGCTTCGTTGCCGTACATCTCGGCGGTGTCGATGTGTCGGTAGCCGATCTCCAGCGCGGTCTTGACCGCCGCGGCTGTCTCGTCGGGCTTGATCTGGAACACCCCGAAGCCAAGCTGCGGGATGCTGACACCATTGTTGAGTTCGATCGTCGGAACCTTGCTCATGCGTCTCCTCCTTCTCGCTCCGTGTACCCGGTCGAGTGAGCACCTATCCCTGGGATCAGCGGCGGCGGGACCGGAGGTAGTCACCCACCACCGCCGCACCCAGGCCGTCGAGGTCGGGTACCACGACGCGACCCTCGACGCGCCGGGCGACCTGGTCGATGAAGCGGGCCAGGCCGGGGTCGCTGCCCAAGCGGAAGATGGTGATCTGCGCGCCGAGGCGGGCCATATCGTCGAACCCGCGCACGGTGTGCGCGATCGTCCGCGGATGCGGCGGGTAGTCGAAGAACACGGTAGTGCCTTCGCCCTCGAAGTCCTCCAGGTGAGCCGTGGGCTCGCCATCGGTCACCACCAGCACGACGGGCTGCGCGTTGGGATGCCGTCGCAGGTGACGACCCGCCAGCGCCAACGCGTGATGCAGGTTGGTGCCCTGCTCGTAGACGCCCTCCAGGCCGGTGAGCTCGGCGGCCGTCACCGTCCGCGCGTACCGTCCAAACGCGATGATCTGCAGGGCATCCGAACGAAATCGCGTGCACACCAGATGGTTGAGCGCCAGCGCCGTCTGCTTCATCGGCAGCCACCGATTCTCCATCACCATCGAGAACGACGTGTCGACCAGCAGCGCCACCGCGGCCTGGGTGCGCGTCTCCGTCTCGGACACCTCGACGTCGTCGACCGTGATGTTCAGCGATCCGGCGGCGCCGTCCAGCGTGGCGGTGCCCGCACGCCTCAGCACCGCGTTGGTCAGGGTGCGGGAGATGTTCCACGGCTCGGTGTCGCCGAACTGCCAGGGCCGGGTGGCACCGGTCAGTTCACCGGCCGCGCCCGCCCGCCGATGGTCCCGCTCACCGCGTCGGCCGGAAAGCTGTTGCGCCACATCGCGCAACGCCGTCTCGCCGAGCCGGCGCATGGCCTTGGGTGAAAGCCGCCACTGGCCGTCGGAACCGCGGTCCAGGAAGCCCTGATTGACCAGGGCGCGTTCCAATTCGGCGAGGGTGCGGGCGTCGACGGCGGCCTGGTCCCCGAGTTGGCGCGCCAGCGCGTCGAGATCGACGTCGTCCATGGTGGCGCCCGGGTAGCTCTGCGAAAGCTGCTCGGCCAGTTGCTCGAGCTCCGCGATGTCGGCCAGCGCCTGGGTGCCCTCACCCATGCCGAACGGATTGTCGCCGGAGAACTGCTCGGACCCCGTCCAGTCCTCCCCCGGCCGGGCGGCCTGCAGGTGCGCGTCGAGCCGGTTCAGCGCCTGCATCAGCGAGGGCGACCCGAATGCCTGCTGCGCCAAGGCATCCAGCTCGGCGCGCTGATCGGGGCTCAGGCTGTTGCGGAAGCGTTGCGCGGCGGCGGCGCGCTTGGCCAGCGAGTCCAGAAGCTCGTCGACATTGCGCGGGTTCTCCGGGAAGAACTCGCCGTGCTTGTCCATGAATTCGTCGAAGTCCTGCTGGGTGTCGTCACCGCGGGCGTGCTTGTCGAGCAGCTCGTTGAGGTCGTTCAGCATCTCGTTGACGCGCTGACGGTCCTCGTCGGTGGCGCCCTGCAGCGCCTCCTTCATGCCGGCGAAGCGCTGATCGAGCATCTCGCGTCCGAGCAGATCCTTGATCTGGTCGTACTTTTCGCGGGCCTCGTTGCTGCGCCAGTTGTAGTCGGAGAGCTCCTGGACGGCCTTGGCGGGTGAGGCGGGCAGCGCGTCGAGCTGCAGTTCGCCGAAGCGGGCGTCGTCGTCGAGTGCCCGCGCCAGTTCCTTGCGCTCGGCCAGCACGGCCTCGTCGAGCAGCTTCTTGATCTCCTGCAAGGTGCCGTCCAAGTTGTTGCGACGCAACAACTCCCGTCGCCGCCGGTTCGCCTCGGCCGCCAGCCGGTCGGCGCCGGGCATGTTCTTGGTGCCGCGGCGCAACAGCTCGGACAACGCGCGGCGCGGCGACGTGCCGGCCATGACGTCCTGGCCGATCTGCTCGAGGGCCTCGCGCAGGTCCACCGGCGGGGCCAGCGGGTCGGGCCCGCCGGTGTACGCCGAGTACCTGGAGGAGTGACCCCTCGAAACAGGGTTAGCCATAGACGGTTTGGCCCTCCCCGGACACCTTGTCGATCCGCTTGGCCAGATAGAGCGCCTCCAGCGCGAGCTCCAGCGCTGCGGCGCGCTCGCCCTCGGACTGGGCGTTGACCTTGGCCGCGATCTTGTCCACCACCGGCAGGGCCGGAACCGCGGCCAGCACGTCCTTGGCCGACACCCGCTCGCCCGTCGTGACCGCCGAGCCGCCCTCGACCGCGGACACCAACGATCCGACATCGATGCCGCCGAGCACCCGCGACGCGGTATCGGCCGTCGCGCGGCGCAGCAGGTGTTCGAGCACGGCCTGCTCGCGGCCCTCCTCGCCGGACTCGAATTCCAGCTTGCCGCGCAGCACGTCGATCACCGTGCCGAGGTCCACCACCCGGGCCACCGGGTCGGTCTCCCCCAGCACCGCGCCGCGATGCCGGGCGGCCGCCGCCACGGTCTCGGCCGCCGCGATCGCGAACCGCGCCGACACCCCGGAGCGTTGGTCGACGGAGTTGGACTCCCGCAGGTACCGGGCGAACCGGGCGATCACCTGCATCAGGTAGTCGGGCACCTGCGCGGACAGGTGCGCCTCCTGGACGATGACCCCGACCTCCGCCTCGAGCTCCAGCGGGTAGTGGGTGCGGATCTCCGCGCCGAACCGGTCCTTGAGCGGGGTGATGATGCGGCCGCGGTTGGTGTAGTCCTCGGGGTTGGCGCTGGCGACCACCAACACGTCCAGCGGCAGGCGCAGGGTGTACCCCCGGACCTGGATGTCGCGCTCCTCCATCACGTTGAGCATCGACACCTGAATGCGCTCGGCCAGGTCGGGCAGCTCGTTGACCGCGACGATGCCGCGGTGGGCGCGGGGGATCAACCCGTAGGCGATGGTTTCCGGGTCGCCGAGGCTGCGGCCCTCGGCCACCTTGATCGGGTCGACGTCGCCGACCAGGTCGGCGACGCTGGTGTCGGGGGTGGCCAGCTTCTCGGTGTACCGCTCGCTGCGGTGCCGCCACTCAACCGGCAGGTCGTCGCCCAGCGTCGCGGCCTTGCGGATGGATTCCGGTGTGATCGGCGAATAGGGATGCTCGCCCAGTTCGGCCCCGGCGATCACCGGCGTCCACTCGTCGAGCAGGCCGACGAGGGCCCGCAGCAGCCTCGTCTTGCCCTGGCCGCGCTCGCCGAGCAGGACGAAGTCGTGACCCGCGATGAGCGCCCGCTCCAGCTGGGGCAGCACGGTGTCGTCGAAACCCAGGATCCCCGGCCAGACCTCGTCACCCTCGGCCAACGCCGTCAGCAGGTTTTCCCGGATTTCCTGTTTGACTCCCCGCTCGCGGTGACCGGCGGCACGCAGTTCGCCGACGGTGCGGGGCAGATTGCTGGGTGATGGCACCACTCCACGCTACGCGTTGCCCAACCGGCTCACGCGCTGAGCGTTCAGTGGGCGAAGTGGCGGGCCCCGGTGAGATACAACGTGACGCCGGCGTTGGCTGCCGCCGCCGTCACCTCCTCGTCGCGCACCGACCCGCCCGGGTGCACGATCGCCTTCACCCCGGCGGCGGTCAGCGTCTCGAGGCCGTCGGGGAACGGGAAGAACGCGTCCGAGGCCGCGACCGCGCCGCGCACCCGGTCGCCGCCGCGTTCGACCGCCAGCCGCGCGGCGTCGACCCGGTTCACCTGGCCCATGCCGACGCCGATGGTCGCGCCGCCGCCGGCGATCACGATGGCGTTCGACTTGACCGCGCGGCACGCGCGCCACGCGAAGACCAGGTCGGTCAGCGTGGCCGGATCGGCCGGTGAGCCGGTCGCCAGCGTCCAGTTCGCCGGGTTGTCGCCGTGCGCGTCGAGCTCGTCGCGTTGCTGCACCAGCAGCCCGCCGCTGATGGGCCGCAGCTCGGTGCCGCCGGTCAGCGGCTCGGAGGCCACCAGCACCCGGACGTTCTTCTTGCGCGTCAGGGCCTCCAGCGCCCCGGGCGCGTAGGCGGGGGCGATGATCACCTCGGTGAAGATGGTGCTCACGTACTCGGCCATCTCAAGGCTGACCTCGGTGTTGGCCGCGATGACGCCGCCGAAGGCGCTCAGCGGGTCGCATTCGTGGGCCTTGCGGTGCGCGTCGGCCACCGATTCCGACGAAATGGCGATCCCGCAGGGGTTGGCGTGCTTGATGATGGCGACGCAGGTCTGCTCGTGGTCGAAGGCGGCCCGCCAGGCCGCGTCCGCGTCGGTGAAGTTGTTGTAGGACATCTCTTTTCCGTGCAGCTGCTCGGCCTGCGCCAGGCCCGGCCAGGCGCCGGGGTCGCTGTAGAGCGCCGCCTGCTGGTGCGGGTTCTCCCCGTAGCGCAGCATTGTCGAGCGACTCCAGCTGCGCCCCAACCACTTTGGGAACGCCGTCGGGGGATGCTCGGGCGCCAGCGTCGACTCCATCCACCCGGCCACCGCGATGTCGTATTCCGCGGTGTGCGCAAACGCCAGCGCGGCCAGCTTTTTGCGCTCGGCGAGGGTGAAGCCGCCGTGGCGCACCGCCGCCAGCACGCCGTCATAGCCGCGCGGGTCGGTGATCACCGCCACGCTGGGATGGTTCTTCGCGGCCGCGCGGACCATCGACGGGCCGCCGATGTCGATCTGCTCGACGCACTCGTCGATGCTGGCGCCCGAGTCGACGGTCTCGCTGAACGGATACAGGTTGACGACGACCAGTTCGAACGCCGCGATCCCGAGTTCCTCGAGCGCCGCGGCGTGTTCGGGTTTGCGCAGATCCGCGAGCAGGCCGGCGTGCACCCGCGGGTGCAGCGTCTTGACCCGGCCGTCGAGCACCTCGGGGAAGCCGGTCAGCTCCTCCACCCTGGTGACCGGAATCGCTTTCTCGGCAATGGTCTTCGCCGTCGACCCGGTCGAGACGATCTCCACGCCCGCGTCCGCCAGTCCCCGGGCGAGTTCGACGAGCCCGGTCTTGTCGTAGACGCTGATCAACGCGCGGCGGATCGGCCTTTTCGCCGTCTCCGGCCAGTCGTCGGTGCTCATCGATTGGTCGCCTTTCGTCCGATCGTCGCTGTTCTCCCGACCAGGGTCAGGCCGCCGGTCGCGATCTCGGCCACCACGTCCACCAAGAGCTTCCGTTCGGTGACCTTGATGCGTTCGTGCAGGGTCTCCTCGCTGTCACCGTCGAGCACCGGCACGGATTGCTGCGCCAGGATCGGCCCGGTGTCGGTCCCGGCATCCACCAGGTGCACCGTACAGCCTGTGACCTTGACGCCGTAGGCCAACGCGTCGGCCACGCCGTGTGCGCCCGGGAAGGCCGGCAACAGCGCGGGGTGGGTGTTGATGATCCGGCCGTAGAACCGGGAAAGAAATTGCGGCCCAAGTATTTTCATGAATCCCGCGGACACCACCAAATCCGGGGAGTGCGCGGCGGTGGCTTCGGTGATGGCCGCGTCCCAGGCGCTCCGGTCCCGATGATCGCCGAGCCGGGCCGTGAAGGTGGGCAGCGCCGCCCCCGCGGCGATCTCGGTGGCCAGGCAATCGCGGTCGGCGCCGACCGCGACCACGCGGGCCGGGTAGTCGCCGACGGCGGCCTCGAGTAGGGAGCTCAACAGCGAGCCGGTGCCCGATGCCAGCACCACCACCCGTGCCGGCGCACTCGGGGGCACCTGAAGCTGTTCGGCCACAGGGACAGAGCCTAGTGGGAGCTACTCGCCGGTCTCGCGGTCGGGCGCGGTCGGCTTCGCCTCGTCGGGGGGCGGCCCGTCGTCGTCGCCCACCGGGGCGTCGTCGTGGCTGACCGGCGCGTCGTGCTCGGCGACATCGTCCGGGTCGGGAACACCGGTCGGCGCCTCGTCGTCCGGCCCTTCGAACGCCTCCGCGAAGTCCGCCGGTTCCTGCGGCGGCGCGGGCTTGGGCCGCCGCGGCCGCGCCCGGATGCCCCCGCTCATCACCACCGTGATCCCGCCGACGACCGCGAACCAGAAGAACACCCCGCCCAGCAGGGTCCCCTGGTCGACGCCGACGTCGCCGAAGTTTCCCAGCCGGCCGCTGCCGCCGTAGGCGAGCAGGGACATCGCCAGCGCCCCGATCACCGACGCGACCAGAAGCTTGGCCATCGCGGGGATCAGCGGCAGCGCCCGCCGGGCGCACTGCTGCCCGACGGCCACCCCGGCCGAGGCGCCGATGATCAGCAGCGCCACCCATACCGGCCCGAGCGGCGGCCGGGGGGTCGCGGCCAGGATCGGCAGCGCCGGAATGTCGCCACCGAAGACGGTGAACGAACTGAACGTCGCGAAGCCCACATGAGCGCTGGACCCGACCGCCATCGCCGCGGTGCCCACAATGACGTTGGGCGCGTACAAGATCGACAGCACCGTGAGGCTGAACTGCCCGAAGATCGAATCGGTGATGCCGTAAAGGTCTTGCATCGTTGCCCAATGCACCACCAGCGAGCCCGCGGTCACCAGGCCGGAAAGTCCGAGCAGCGCGAGCACCCCGGCCGACGCGGCGCGCAGCGCATCGCCCAGCCAAAGCGGCAGCGACGCCGCCGCCAACGCCCGCCGCCCCACCCGCGACCACAGGCCGATCGCGGCGCCGAGGGCGTGCACGACGAGCACGCTGGCGAATGCGCGCAGGGCGCTGGGCGTCTGCAGCTCGGTGATCACCGACGACGCGTCGTGAATGACCGCCAGAGCGATGGCCGCGATCAGCAGCGGCCCGCCCAGCGCCGACGCGACGACCCAGCGGATCACCAGCCAGGAGGAATACGGGGAGGTGGCCCGGGCGGTGCTGCGCGCGGTCGCCCAGATCATCAGCAGCACCGGCAGCAACGGCATGACGCCCAGCTCGCGGCCGCCGATCGAGATCGGCACCTGGTGCACGCCGAGCCACATGCTGGCGATCGCGCCCAGCGCACCGGTCATGTCGCTGTTGGCGATCAACAGCTGCAATAGCGTGACGGCGGCGATGATGACCAGGGCCACCACCGCCGGGCCGAACGCGACCCGGACGAGGTCACGCGCCTGGCGAGCGCCCGCCGGCCGGTTGTCCGCGCCTTCCGACACCCTCTTCACTCTTTGGCGTACGTCCCGACTAGCCGCGAGGGCGCACGGTTAGGAGGGCGCTGGACCAGACGGCGACGAGGGCGGCTGCTGCTCCTGGCCGTAGGGCTGCTGGCCGCCGCCCTGTCCGGAGTAATTGGGCGCCGAACCCTCGGAACCGGCCGCGGGCGGCGGGCTGAAGCTGGGGAAGCCGGTGGGCGGCGTGTTGGGTCCTTGCTGCGCGGCCGGCTGGGGGCCCGACTGCGGCTGGGCGCCGAAGCCGCCGGTCTGCACCGCGGTCTGGGTCGGGGCCTGGCTGGGCTGGTAGCCGCCGTACTGCGATCCGTAGCCGGGGTGCTGGGGCGACTGCTGCTGACCGTAATAGGGCTGCTGGCCGTACTGGCCGTACTGCCCGTACTGGCCGTATTGGGCGTAGGGGTCGTATTTCGGCCGGGGTGCCGGCGCGGTGATGACGCCGGCCTCCAGCAGGACGGCGACGACGGCGGCGATCGCCTGCAGCACGCTGCACGCCACCAGCGGCCACATCGCCCAGCCGATCGAGACGCCGGTGGGCAGGTTGATCGTCTCGGTGATGGCGAGCAACGCACCCAAAACCGCGATGACCGCGACGATTCCGGTGTAGCTCTTGGCCTTGGGCACCAGGCTCAGCCCCGCGAGCAGCGCGGCCAGGAGCGCGACGATGACGGCGGTGCCCGCGTCGCCGGCGCGTCCGCCGACGCCCGGGCCCAGGTCGGCGCCGATGGTGAACGTCGGCCCGAAGTTCAGCAGATACACCGCCAGGCCCAGCACTACCACCGCGATGGTCAGGTAGAGCGGGAGCTTCGACGTGCCGTCGTCGTCCTTGGTGAACGACGGCGTGCCGCCGGTGTAGGAGCCGCCGGGCTGCGCGGGCGGGTATCCGGGGCTACCGGGCGAGTAGGTCATTGGCTCCTCCTGTTGCTGTGCCTTTGAAGTGCCGGTGCGGCCACCGCGGTTGCATCGCGGCGCTGTGCTTGCGGGCGCGCCGTTCCGTAACCGCCGTGCCCGGCGGGTGCGTCGCGACGCGATCGATCAACCACGCTAGCGCACTTCCGAACGCCCGCGCCGTGACCACCGGCTTGGGCACCGATCCGTGCCGTGAGGGCGGCCGCTTGCTCCGCGGAGGTAGAACACGTTCTAATTCTCTGCATGGATTACGGGCTTGTGCTTTTTACCAGCGACCGTGGCATCTCCCCGGCGGCGGCCGCGAAGCTTGCCGACGAACACGGCTTCACCACCTTCTACGTGCCGGAACACACCCACATCCCGGTCAAGCGGGAGGCGGCCCATCCGACGACGGGTGACGAATCGCTGCCCGACGACCGCTACATGCGGACACTAGACCCATGGGTAAGCCTGGGCGCGGCCTGCGCCGTGACGTCGCGGGTGCGACTGTCCACCGCGGTGGCGCTGCCCGTCGAACATGACCCGATCACGTTGGCGAAAAGCATTGCCACACTCGATCATTTGTCCGGCGGGCGGGTGAGCCTCGGCGTCGGATTCGGATGGAACACCGATGAGCTCGCCGACCACGGCGTGCCGCCCGCCCGGCGCCGCACGATGTTGCGCGAATACATCGAGGCGATGCGCGAGCTGTGGACCAAGGAGGAGGCCGCCTACGACGGCGAGTTCGTGAAGTTCGGGCCGAGCTGGGCGTGGCCCAAGCCCGTGCAACCCCACATTCCCGTGCTGGTCGGCGCGGCCGGCACGGAGAAGAACTTCAAATGGATCGCCCGCAGCGCCGACGGCTGGATCACCACCCCGCGCGACTTCGACATCGACGAGCCGGTGAAGTTGCTGCAGGACACCTGGGCGGCGGCCGGCCGCGACGGCGCCCCGCAGATCGTGGCGCTGGACTTCAAGCCGGTGCCCGAGAAGCTCGCCAAGTGGGCCGAGCTCGGGGTGACCGAGGTGCTGTTCGGCCTACCGGACCGCTCGGAGGACGAGGTCGCCGCCTACGTCGAGCGGCTGGCCGGCAAGCTGGCCGCCCTGGTCTGACGCCGGGTCGGATCCGCGAGACATAAACCACGGCCGGGCCTAACCCAGCGAAGCCCGGTTGCCGTTGTCGGTTGACCACACGAAGATCTCCGCGCCGAGGGGGTCGCCGTCGCACATCAACGCCACGAGATCGTCGTCGTCGGTGGTGGCCATGAATCGCGTGTTGTCCGCGGCGAGCCTGCCGACGATGATGCCGGTGCGGACCGGCCAGTCGTAGCGCACGGAGTACGTCTCGATGGTTGCCGCACCCTCGGCCTTCTTCGTGACGGCGACCTTCGGGAGTGCGGCGATCTGCGTTCTCAGCTCCGCGCAGTTGTCGCTGCGCCAGTCCACCGGCGTGGTCGAGTAAATACCGACCGAGTACTTGCTCATGATGCCGCCATTGGCGCCGACGAACCCGAATTGCCCTGGCCTGTCCCGCATCTGGGCGACCGTCTCAGCGATACCATGCAGCGAATAGCTGTTGCCGGGGCCGCCGAAATACGGCAATCCGCCGGTCAGGGTCAGGCCGCGCGGGTCGTCGCCGGCGATGCCCAGGGCTTCGCAGATGACGAACACCGGAAACGGAAAGCAGCTGTACAGATCGAAGGTGGCGACGTCGTCGACGCCGATTCCGGCCACCCGCAGCGCTTCGCGCGCCGCATGGACGGCGGCCGGGCTGGCGCCCAGGTCGGCGCGATCGAGCATCGCCTGCTCGACCATGTCCGAGTGGCCGTGCAGATAGACCCAGTTGTCCTCGGCCACCCCGAGGCTCCTCGCCGCCTGGACCGACATCAACACCGCCGCGGCGCCCTGATTGACCTGATCGCGGGCGACGAGCAGACGCGGGTACGGGTCACTGATCATCCTGTTGTCGTCGGTGATCGTGATGATCTCCTCGATCGACCGCTCGACCGGTGATGACGAAAACGGGTTCTTGGCAGCCACTTTCGACATCGGGGCGAACAGTTCGGCCATTTCGCGCCGGTAGTCGGCCACGCTGCGCCCAAGGCGGGCGCGGCGGGCATTCTCCAGAAGCCCGTACTGCACGGGGGCGCCGGTCAGGCCGTGCTGGATCGTGTACTCGTCGATGTAGCTGGAGATCTGGTGACCCCGGTCCTCCAGCTGACCCTCGACGTGCTCGGTGAAGTCGGGCTTGTCATCACGGTTGGCGAAGTAACGAGCCGTCGACCCCGGCTCCGAGCCCATGATCAGCACGACTTCGGCGTCGCCGGCCACGATGGCATTGCCCGCCTCGGTGACAAGCTTCTGCGGACCCTGCCCCCCAACCGGTTCGAGCACCACGCGGGCCGGGTCGCCGCCCAGCCGGTTCATCACCGAACGCGGGTAGTTGTTGGACCTGCCCAGCGTCGCCGGCATCGGTCCGGAGATCTCGAATTGCCGCAGCCCGAAGACGGTGTCGACGGCCTTGGCGACGCCTTTGGCGCCGGTATCCGCAAGAGCCGCTCGCGCGGCCGCGGTCGCGAGGTCGACCGCCGACATGCCCCGATAGTCGGGATCGTCGATGCGCTCGGTGAACTGGCCGACCCCGACGAGCACCGGAGTACGCGGATCCACCGGCATGACGAACCTCCTGGCAACTGTTAGTTCGACAGGCTAACGGATGGCTGAGGCCGAAACGAAACCGTGGCCAGTTCGCGGATTCGCGATCTGACCACGGTCCCAATGGGCAACTACAGACTCTGCAGGATCTCCCGGGCCAGCGCCGCGGTCTCCGACGGGGTCTTACCGACCTTGACGCCGGCCGCCTCCAGGGCCTCCTTCTTGGCGGCCGCGGTGCCCGACGAGCCGGACACGATGGCGCCGGCGTGGCCCATCGTCTTGCCCTCCGGCGCGGTGAATCCCGCGACATAGCCGACGACCGGCTTGGAGACGTTGGCCTTGATGTAGTCGGCGGCCCGCTCCTCGGCGTCCCCGCCGATCTCGCCGATCATCACGATGACCTTGGTGTCGGGGTCCTTCTCGAAGGCCTCGATGGCGTCGATGTGCGTCGTCCCGATCACCGGGTCACCGCCGATACCGATCGACGTGGTGAACCCGAAATCGCGCAGCTCGTACATCATTTGGTAGGTCAGGGTGCCCGACTTGGACACCAGCCCGACCGGTCCCGGACCGGTGATGTTGGCCGGGGTGATACCCGCCAGCGCCTCGCCCGGCGTGATGATGCCGGGACAGTTCGGCCCGATGATGCGGGTCTTCTGGCCCTTATCGACGTTGTAGGCCCACGCAAAAGCGGTGTCCTGCACCGGGATTCCCTCGGTGATGACGACCAGCAGCGGGATCTCGGCGTCGATCGCCTCGATGATCGCGTCCTTGGCGAATTTCGGCGGCACGAAGACCACGGAAACGTTGGCGCCGGTCTCCTTCATCGCCTCCGCGACGGTGGCGAACACCGGCAGTTCGACGTCCTTGCCGACTGGGTCGACGTGCGAGACCGTGGTGCCCGCCTTGCGGGCGTTCACGCCACCGACCACCTGGGTGCCGGCCTTCAGCATCAGCGCGGTGTGCTTGGTGCCCTCGCCGCCGGTGATGCCCTGGACGATGACCTTGGAATCCTTGTTCAGGAAGATCGACATGTGTTGGCTCCCTTACTTGTTCGCCAGCTCGGCGGCTTTGTCGGCTCCGGCGTCCATCGTGTCGGCCTGGATCACCAGCGGGTGGTTGGCCGCGGCCAGGATGCGCCGGCCTTCGTCGACGTTGTTGCCATCCAGCCGCACCACGAGCGGCTTGTTGGCCTCGTCGCCCAGCATGTTGAGGGCGGTCACGATGCCGTTGGCGACGGCGTCGCACGAGGTGATGCCGCCGAACACGTTCACGAACACGCTCTTGACCTGCTTGTCGTTCAGGATGACGTCCAGCCCCGCCGCCATCACCTCGGCCGACGCACCGCCACCGATGTCGAGGAAGTTGGCCGGCTTCACTCCGCCGTGCTTCTCGCCCGCGTAGGCGACGACGTCGAGGGTCGACATGACCAGGCCCGCGCCGTTGCCGATGATGCCGACGGCGCCGTCCAGCTTCACGTAGTTGAGGTCGTGCTCCTTGGCCTTGAGCTCGAGCGGGTCGGTTGCGTCGCGGTCCTCGAACTCGGCGTGGCCGGGCTGGCGGAAGTCGGCGTTGGCGTCCAGGGTGACCTTGCCGTCCAACGCCAGGATCCGGTCGTCGGGGGTGCGCACCAGCGGGTTGACCTCGACCAGCGTGGCGTCCTCGGCGACGAAGAGCTCCCACAGCTTGTTGATGGTCACCGCGGCCGCGTCGAGCACCTCGGCCGGCAGGTGACCCTTCTCGGCGATGGAACGCGCGGTCGCCAGGTCGACCCCCTGGACGGCGTCCACCGGGACCTTGGCCAGCCGCTCGGGCTTGGTGGCGGCGACCTCCTCGATTTCCATGCCGCCCTCGACCGAACACATCGCGAGGTAGGTGCGGTTGGCGCGGTCGAGCAGGAAGGAGATGTAGTACTCCTCGGCGATGTCGCTGGCCTCGGCGACCAACAGCTTCTTGACGACGTGACCCTTGATGTCGAGACCGAGGATGTTCTTGGCGTGCTCGTAGGCGTCGTCCGGGGTCGCCGCGTATTTGACGCCGCCCGCCTTGCCGCGCCCACCGACCTTGACCTGCGCCTTGACCATTACCGGCGCGCCGACCTCGGTGGCGATTTCCTTCGCGCCCTCGGCGGTGTCGGTCACCCGCCCCGGCGTGGTCGGTACGTTGTGCTTGACGAACAATTCTTTGGCTTGATACTCGAAAAGGTCCATGGGCTCTCTGTCTTCGCTCGACTCAACTGCTAGGCCTCTTGATGGGCGGTGCCGCGTTCGGCAACTCGCACGGACGAACTGTATCCACTGGCCAACCGGCTCTTACGGGCGCGTCCGGCGATGTGGCACAGCTCACGGCGTAGCGGCGTACCCGGTTCGTGACCCAAATCACAATTTCGACCGGATTGCGCGACGAGGTTGCCAGTTCCGCGAGTCAGCGGATACCGTCCTAGGGTCCAGATAACGTTATGGTCACGATACGAGGACATTTCAGCTTGTCCCAGCACCGTTTGGCACCTTTTGCTGCCGAAACAGCAGGCGTGGTGAGGGTTGGTCGTGCCGCCGGCGGCCGGGGTATCGAGCCCCATCGGAACGAAGTCACCGAAATCCTCCCACTCGACGGCTTCGACTTCGACGACCTCGATTGGCGTGACGAGGCGGGCGATCTCGGCGACCTCGACTACAGCAACGACTCCACGTTCGACAACGCGGCGCAGGTGCTGCTGGCGCCCGAGCTCGACGACCTGAACGACGACGACGAACCGTCTCCCCGGTGGCTGGCCGCACCGGTGACCGAGGTGCTGCCGCGCGTGGTCATCGCACCCGCCGCCGCGCCGCGGCTCGGACGCGCGCACACCACCGACGTGGTCGGGGTGGCACGGCAGGGCGGGCAGCATCGCAAGCAACCGACCAGCGCGGCCCGGGGTCGCCTGCTGATCTCCGCGATGGCCGCCGGCGCCGCCGCCGCTGCGGCCCACACCGCCACCAGCCACGCCGACACCCCCAAGACCGAGGCCGTGCTGACCGCGAACGCGTCGGCGCTCACCGGCGGCTCCGGCAACAACACCATTCGCGGCGCCCAGGTGGTCGCCCTCGAGCCGGCCGCGACCGCCGCGCTGCACAACCAGGAGCTCGCCAAGGGCGTCGCGTTCGCCAACGACCGCGCCCAGCGCGAGGCGCGGTTGCAGCAGCCGCTCTACGTGATGCCGACCAAGGGCATCTTCACCTCCAACTTCGGTTACCGCTGGGGGGTGCTGCACGCCGGCATCGACCTGGCCAACTCCATCGGGACGCCGATCTACGCGGTGTCCGACGGCGTGGTCATCGATGCCGGTCCCGCCGCCGGCTACGGGGCGCTGGTCAAGCTGCGCCACGCCGACGGCACGGTGACCCTCTACGGCCACGTCAACACCACCCTCGTCAGCGTCGGCCAGCGCGTGATGGCCGGCGACCAGATCGCCACCATGGGCAACCGGGGCAACTCCACCGGTCCGCACCTGCATTTCGAGGTGCTCCAGGGCGGCACCGAACGCATCGATCCCGTGCCATGGTTGGCTAAGCGGGGTCTTATGGTCGGTAACTACGCTGGTTGAGGTGACCGCGCCGAACCAGCCACCTCCCGGTCCGCAACCGCCCGAGTCCACGACGCCGTCGGACTCCAAGACGCGGATCATCCGCCGCGCACCCACCGGACCGCTCCCCATCGCGCCGGAGTCACCGACCACCCATATTCCGCCGCAACCGCCGCCCTATGCCGCTCCCGGCGCCGGGCCCCGACCCGCTCTGGCGGGCGAGCCGGGCGGCCGGACGGCCGCCGCCGCCTGCGCCGTCAGCATCGTGAGCGGCTGGGCGACCTCGGTGGTGGCGACCGACCTGATCGCCGGCTGGTGGCGGTCCGACCGGCTGTTCTGCACCGCCATCGCGTTTCTGGCCCTGGTGTTCGCCGCGGCCACCATTTCGGGCGTGATCATGTTGCTGCAGCGCCGGCCCTTTGGGCGCTGGCTCATCGTGGTCGGCGCGGTGGTCGCGGTGTTGACCTACATCGGGGTGTTCATCGCCGGCGCCCGGGTCGCGTGGATCGTGCACCTGCTGCCGCTACTGCCGATCGCCAGCGTGGTGCTGGCCCTGCACCCGCGAACCAAGCGCTGGCTGGAGGCCTAGCGGGCCCGGCGCCCGCGGCTGCTAGAGCTTGCTGATCGGGGCGTGGTTGTGCATCAGCTTGACCCGCCCCGCGCTGCCGAAGTCGATGAGCGACATGGCCGATTCGCCCACCCCGGACACTTCCTCGACGCGGCCCAGCCCGTACTTGTCGTGCGTCACCCGGTCGCCGGGCTCGAGCACCAGCAGCGGGCGCTTGCCCGCGCCCGACCGGGTAGGCGCGGCGCGCGGCGCGCCGAATCGGCCCGCGCCGCTCACCGGCGCGCTGAACGACGGGGCCGGCGCGGTGCGCCGCCACTCGATGAGTTCCTGCGGAACCTCGCGCAGGAAGCGCGATTCCGGGTTCAGCATCGGCTGCCCCCAAGACGACCGGACGATGGCCCTGCTCAGGTAGAGCCGCTGGCGGGCGCGGGTGATGCCGACGTAGGCCAGCCGCCGCTCCTCGGACAGTTCCGTCGGATCGTCCAGCGCCCGCATGTGCGGGAACATGCCGTCCTCCCAGCCGGTGACGAACACCACCGGGAACTCCAGACCCTTGGCGGTGTGCAACGTCATCAGGGTGACCATGCCGGCGCCGTCGTCGGGGATGTCGTCGCTGTCGGAAACCAGCGAAACCCGCTCCAGAAACTCCGCCAGCACACCGGTGTCCGGCACGTCTTCGTCGTCGGGCGCCTGCAACGACTCGTCCAACGCGGCCGCGTTGGCCCTGTCGGTGCTGAATTCGTGTGCGACGCTGACGAGTTCGTTGAGGTTGTCCAGGCGGGCCAGGTCCTGGGGATCGGTGGAGGACTCAAGCTCGCGGCGGTATCCGGTGCGCTCCAGCACCGACTCGACCAAGTCGCCGAGATCCTCGTCGAGGCGGCCCCTGAGCTCGTCGAGCAGTTCGACGAAACCGGCGATCGCCTTCTCCGCGCGCGAATTCAGCATCGGCACTTTGCCTTCGGCGGCGGCCACCAGCGCGTCGGCGAAACTGGCGCCGGTGTTCTCGGCGTACACCGCGGCGCAGGCCTCGGCGCGATCCCCGATGCCACGGCGCGGGGTGTTGAGGATGCGCCGCAGGCTGACCGCATCGCCGGGGTTGTCCAGCACCCGCAGATAGGCGACGATGTCGCGAATCTCCTTGCGCTCGTAAAAGCGCACTCCCCCAACGACTTTGTACGGAATGCCCGCGCGGATGAACACCTCTTCGAACGACCGCGACGAGTTGTTGGTGCGGTAGAACACCGCCACGTCGTTGTAGGTGATCTCGCCGCGGTCGGCGAGCGCGTCGATCTCCTCGGCGACGAACCTGGCCTCGTCGTGCTCGTTGTCCGCGACGTAGCCGACGATCAACTCGCCGGCGCCGGCGTCGGTCCACAGCCGTTTCTCCCGGCGCCCGGAGTTGCGGGCGATCACCGAGTTGGCCGCCGAGAGGATGTTCTGCGTCGAGCGGTAATTCTGTTCCAGCAGAATGGTTGTCGCGTCCGGGTAGTCGCGCTCGAAGTCCTCGATGTTGCGGATGGTGGCGCCGCGGAAGGCATAGATCGACTGATCGGCGTCGCCGACCACACATAACTCCGCCGGGGGCACATCGTCGGCCGATTCCGTGACGCCGTGACCGACGAGTTCGCGCACCAGGACGTACTGCGCATGGTTGGTGTCCTGGTATTCGTCGACGAGGACATGGCGGAATCGACGCCGGTAGTGCTGGGCGATCTGCGGGAAGGCCCGCAGCACGGCGACGGTTTCGCCGATCAGGTCGTCGAAGTCCAACGCGTTGGCCGCGCGCAGCCGCCGCTGGTATTCGCCGTACACGGAGGCCACGGTGCGAACCAGGTCGTCGGACTCATCCGTCAGTTTGTCCACGGCGTCCGCGGGATCGATCAGCTCGTTCTTCAGATTGGAGATGGCGTTGGCCAGCAGCCGGGGCGAGTAGCGCTTGATGTCGAGCCCCATGTCCCGCCCGATCATCTGCAGCAGCCGGCGGGAATCGTCGGCGTCGTAGATGGAGAAGTTGGAGTTGAGGCCCTCGATCAACGACGCCTGGTTGCGCAGGATCCGCACACACGTCGAGTGGAAGGTGGACACCCACATGGCGCGGGCCCGGTTGCCCACCAGGCGCACCACCCGCTCGCGCATCTCCGCGGCGGCCTTATTGGTGAAGGTGATGGCCAGGATCTGGCCGACCCCGACTCCGCGCGCCGCGATCAGGTAGGCGATGCGGCGGGTGAGCACCGCGGTCTTGCCCGAGCCCGCCCCGGCCACGATCAGCAGCGGCGAACCCTCGTGCAACACCGCCTGGCGCTGTTGCGGGTTGAGGCCTTCCAGCAGCTGATCTGCTTCGGAGGCCAGATTGGGATCGGTTACGTACACACTCATGTTGGTCCAAACTTACCGCCGCCCACCGACGCAACGCGCCCAGGCGTGAGACCACGCTAGTGCCACGAGCGGCCTTCGCCCGCCAAATCCGCCCATCGGAAATGGCGTGTTTCGCGTGGTAATGCTCGGCCCTTTCAAATTGGCGACGCAATTACACGCGAGTACAAAAAGCCGCGCTAAACGCATCCGAGTTTCTCGCCGGCGCTGACAGGGTGGAATCGAAATGGGCGCGAACTTCGCGCATTGTTAAGGGAATCCAGAACGGCACGCCACCGCGGCGCCCGCGGAAGGCGGCCTCGGACGCCGCGCGGCGCCCGGATGTAATCACCAGTTCACGCATACATTTTTGCGTGTAAGCCGTTTTTAGTGGCACACTCGTTTTGTGCTCAACGCGCAGTGCCGTCGGCAGGCCTTCACCCCGAACTGCCGCCGATTTTTCTACGGGTACCGGTTCGCGGTCCCCGTGGTCTAGCTGCTTCACCAGAGCCCCGTGGTCCGCTTCGGCGAAATCGGGGCTCGTCTCTTTTGTGAGGCCCGAAACCGGATGAGACCACAACCCCCACATCCCGACAATGCGGAGTTAGCAGAGATGAAGGTTGACACGGTGGAAACCCCACAGACCGCCGCCGAAGAGTTGAGCATCGACGACCTGCGCCACGAGATCGACCGGTTGGACGCCGAGATCCTCGCCGCGGTGAAGCGGCGCACCGAGGTGTCGCAGGCGATCGGCAAGGTACGGATGGCGTCCGGCGGCACGCGGCTCGTGCACAGCCGCGAGATGAAGGTGATCGAGCGCTACAGCGAGCTGGGTCCCGACGGCAAGGACCTCGCGATCCTGCTGCTGAGGTTGGGCAGGGGCCGGCTCGGCCACTGAGGTCGCCCCGTCACGCGGTCGCACCGCGCTTGCGACCGTCACTAGGTTCAATGGTGACGGCCCGCCGCGCCCGGTCCCCCGCAAGCGGGAGGTGCCCCCAACGCCGCGCTTGCGACCGTCACTAGCTTCAATGGTGACGGCCCGCCGCGCCCGGCTACGCCGCGCTTGCGACCGTCACTAGGGTCGAAAGCATGACCTCCCTGCAAAGCCTCCCCGACATCACCGCCACCCCAGCGTGGGACGCCCTGCGCAGGCATCACGAACAAATCGGCGCGACCCATCTGCGCCAGTTGTTCGACGAGGATCCCGACCGCGGCCGCGACCTCACCGTCTCGGTGGGCGACCTCTACATCGACTACAGCAAACACCGCATCACCCGAGAGACGCTGCGGCTACTGATCGATCTGGCACGGACGGCTAACCTCGAAGAGCGTCGCGACGAGATGTTCGCCGGCGCCCACATCAACGTCTCGGAGGACCGGGCGGTGCTGCACACCGCGCTGCGGCTGCCCCGGGACGCCGAGCTGATCGTCGACGGCCACAACGTGGTCGAGGACGTGCACGAGGTACTCGACCGGATGGGCGACTTCACCGACCGGTTACGCAGCGGTGAATGGACCGGGGCGACCGGGAAAAGAATCAGCACGGTGGTCAACATCGGCATCGGCGGTTCGGATCTGGGTCCGGTGATGGTCTACCAGGCGCTGCGCCACTACGCCGACGCCGGGATTTCGGCCCGGTTCGTCTCCAACGTCGACCCGGCCGACCTGATCGCCACCCTGGCCGACTTAGACCCTGCCACAACGCTTTTCATCGTCGCATCGAAAACGTTCTCCACACTGGAAACGCTGACCAACGCGACCGCCGCGCGCCGCTGGCTCACCGACGCCCTCGGCGACGCCGCGGTGTCCAAGCACTTCGTGGCGGTTTCCACCAACAAGCGCCTGGTCGACGACTTCGGCATCAACACCGACAACATGTTCGGCTTCTGGGACTGGGTCGGCGGACGGTACTCGGTCGATTCGGCGATCGGCCTGTCGGTGATGGCGGCCATCGGTAAGGAGGCCTTCGCCGATTTCCTGTCCGGATTCCACATCGTGGACCGGCATTTCAAGACCGCCCCGCTGGAATCGAACGCGCCCGCGCTGCTGGGGCTGATCGGGCTGTGGTACTCGAACTTCATGGGCGCGCAGTCACGCGCGGTGCTGCCCTACTCCAACGACCTGGCGCGGTTCGCCGCGTATCTGCAACAGCTGACCATGGAGTCCAACGGCAAATCCACCCGCGCCGACGGCACGCCCGTCACCACCGACACCGGCGAAATCTTCTGGGGCGAGCCGGGAACCAACGGCCAGCATGCGTTCTACCAATTGCTGCACCAGGGCACCCGGTTGGTGCCGGCCGACTTCATCGGCTTCAGCCAGCCCCTCGACGACCTGCCCACCGTCGAGGGCACCGGCAGCATGCACGACCTGCTGATGAGCAACTTCTTCGCCCAGACGCAGGTGCTGGCGTTCGGCAAGACCGCCGAGGAGATCGCCGACGAAGGCACGCCGGCCGACATCGTGCCGCACAAGGTGATGCCCGGCAACCGGCCGACGACCTCGATCCTGGCCGACCGCCTCACGCCGTCGGTGCTGGGCCAGCTGATCGCGCTCTATGAGCACCAGGTCTTCACCGAGGGCGTGGTGTGGGGCATCGATTCGTTCGATCAGTGGGGCGTCGAGCTGGGCAAGACGCAGGCCAAGGCGCTGCTGCCGGTGATCACGTCGGACGACTCACCGGCGCCGCAGTCGGACAGCTCGACCGACGCGCTGGTCCGCCGCTACCGGACCGAACGCGGCCGCACCAGCTAGGCGAACCACTTGGTGAGCGGGGGCGGCAGCACCCGCATCACCTGCACCAGCGGGGCCCACGGCCACCATGGCACCGCCGCCCGGCCGGGCTCGCGTTCCATGGCGGCGACGAGCGCGTTCACACCAGTCTCGTTGTCCACCATCAGCATTGTGCTGTTGGACTTGGCGGTCATCTCCGACTCGATATAGCCGGGCTCGATGACGGAAACCTTGATGGGGCCCTTGGCGTATTCGGCGCGCAGGGATTCACCCAGCGAGCTCAGCCCGGCCTTGCTCGCGGCGTAGGCGGCCTTGACGCCCGGCACCCCCTTGTTGCCGAGCACCGAGGAGATCAGCACCAGGTGGCCCGAGCCCGCGTCGTTGAACATTTCCAGCGCGGTCTCGATCTGCACCAGTGCGGCCACCAGATTGGTCTCGATGGTGGCCTTGTTGGCCCACAGCTTGCCCGAGCCGAGCTTCGCGCCCTTGCCGATGCCGGCGTTGACGATGATCCGATCGATCCCGCCGAGCTCGTCGCGCAGTTCGCCGAAGATCTTGGGCACCTGCTCGTGGTCGTTGACGTCCAGCGCGGCCACGGCGATCTCGATGCCCGGATACTTTTGCGACAGTTCGGCTTTCAGCTCGTCCAGCCGGTCGGTGCGCCGGGCGCACAGCGCCAGGTCGCGGCCCTTGGCGGCGAAGGCGCGAGCCATGCCGGCGCCCAGTCCGGAGCTGGCGCCCGTGATGAGGATCTTCTGACGAGTCACCCGGGCAGCATATCGACAGGTGTCAACTTGCGGGCCGCCGCCTACTTGAGCAGCCGCGACATCCGCCGGTCGGCCAGCACCTTGCCCCCGGTCTGGCAGGTGGGGCAGTACTGAAAAGACTTGTCCGCGAAGGAAACTTCGCGCACGGTGTCCCCGCACACCGGGCAGGGCAGGCCGGTGCGGGCGTGCACCCGCAGGCCGGAACGCTTCTCGCCCTTGAGCGTGGCCGCCCCCTGGCCCACGGAGCGGGTCACCGCGTCGCGCAGCACCGACACCATCGCGTCGTGCAGCGTGGCGAGCTGCTCGTCGGTCAGCTTGCCCGCGGTGGCGAACGGGGAGATCTTGGCGACGTGCAGGATTTCGTCGCTGTAGGCGTTGCCGATGCCGGCGATCACCTTCTGATCCGTGATGACGGTCTTGATCCGCCCGGTGTTTCCGGCCAACAGGCCGGCGAGGTCGTCGGCGCTGAGTTCCAGCGCGTCGGGCCCGAGGGCGGCGATCCCCGGCACCAGCTGCGGATCGTCGACGAGCCAGACGGCCAGCCGCTTTTGGGTGCCGGCCTCGGTGAGGTCGAAACCGGGCGCCTCGCCGGGCCTGCCCAGGTGCACGCGCAGCGCGATCGGGCCCTTGCCCGGTCGTAGCGGCGCGGCGGCCAGCTTTTCCGACCACCGCAACCACCCCGCCCGCGACAGGTGTGCGATCAGGTACAGCTCGCCGGCCTGCAGTCCGAGGTACTTGCCCCAGCGGTGGGCCCCCGTCACGGTTTGGCCGTGCAGCGCGCTCAGGGGCGGGTCGAAGGTTTTCAGCACGGACAGCGCGCCGACGTCGACGCGTCCGATCGTCAGGCCGACGGCGTGGCGGCGCAGATGGTCGGCCAGCGCTTCGACCTCGGGTAGTTCAGGCACGCTCTCAGTCTGCCGGTCGCAGTAAATAGGTGTCCATGATCCAGCCGTGCCGCGCGCGGGCTTGCGTCCGGAGCTCCGCGATGCGCGTCGCGACCTCGCCGATCGTTCCCGCCACCAACAGCTCGTCGTCGGTGCCCAGGTAGGCGCCCCACCAGATCCGGGTGTCGGGCGGGCACGCCGCAAAGGAGCACTCGGCGTCGAGCATGACGACCGCGGAGCCGGCCAGCCCGTGCGCGCGCAGCTTTCTGCCGGTGGTGATCAGGACCGGTTCGCCGACCTCATTGAGCGGGATGCGGTGCCGGGCGGTGAGCGCCTGCACCGCGGTGATTCCGGGGATGACGTCGAAGGTGAAGTCGAGCTGCGCACCGACGGTGTCCAGGATGCGCAGCGTGCTGTCGTAGAGCGAGGGATCGCCCCAGGCCAGGAAGGCGCCGACGCCGTCGGGTCCCAGTTCGGCGGCGATGGCCGCTGCCCAGACCCGCGCCCGCGCCGCGTGCCAGTCCGAAACCGCCTCGCGGTAGTCGGCGTCGGTCGCCCGTTCGGGGTCGGGCAGCTCGACGAAGCGGTAGCCGGGCTCGCGGATGAATCGGGCGCAGACGGCCCGGCGCAGCGCTACCAGGTCGCTCTTGCGCTCGCCCTTGTCCATCGCGAAGAACACCTGGGTGTCGTTGAGCGCCTCGATCGCCTGGACGGTCAGGTAGTCGGGGTCGCCGGCGCCGATGCCGATGACGTGGATGTGCCGGCCCACGAAAACCTCCTCCTCGCTGAGCCAAGATTGCCGAATCGATATCGAAAGGGCCTAGTCGGGACCAAAAGTACCCAGTACCATGGGTACCGTCTGCAGCACCCAATGAAGGGACGCCAGCGAGAATGACTACTGCGGTGAAACCGGATGGGCCCAGCCGGGAGGAGTTCTCGGAGCGTCTGCTGAAGGGCTCGGTCAAGAAGTCTTACGAGCCGGTCGTCGACATCGACTGGGACGCCCCGCTGGATCCCGACAAGTTCTACCTGCCGCCTCGGCTGGTGTCGCTGTACGGCACGCCGATGTGGGACGAGATGACCCGCGAACAGCAGATCGAGCTGTCGCGTCAGGAGTTGGTCAACACCCTGTCGGCCGGCATCTGGTTCGAGAACATGCTCAATCAGTCGTTGCTGCGGACGATCCTGCACGAGGACCCGACCAGCCGGTCGACGCACTACAAGCTGACCGAGCTGGGCGACGAGACCCGACACATGGTCATGTTCGGTAAGGCCATCGAGCGCATTGGCGCAAAGCCGGTGCGCCCCGGGCGGTTTCACCGCACGATCATCAACGCGCTGCCCCTGGCCTTCCAGCGCGGCTCGATGCTGTGGGTGGCGGCGCTGATCGGTGAGGAGATTTTCGATTCGCTGCAGCGGCAGATGATGGACGACCCGGAGTTACAGCCGATCATCCAGCGGCTCATGCGAATTCACGTCACCGAGGAAGCGCGCCACATCCAGTTCGCCCGCGACGGCGCGCGCAAGCGCGTCGCCGAGATGCCGCGCCTCAACCGGTGGTTCATGGCCAACATCAACGGGCTGGGCGGGTACTTCTTCAATTACCTGTTCAGCAACCCCATCCCGTACGCGCGCACGGGCCTGGACCCGAAGCGGGCGCGGCGGGCCGCGCGGACCAGCCCGCATCGCCGCGACATGCAGGTCGCCGGCTTCGCCCCGCTGGCGGCGTTCCTGACCGAGGTGGGACTGCTGGGCCCCCTCGCACGCCGCGGCTGGAAGCGCAGCAGGTTTCTGTGACGCGGCCGCCCGGCCCCGGCGATCCCCGCCACCCGATCGCCGTCCTCGGCGCGCCCGACGGCCCCCGCTCGGCGTTGCTGGCGGCCGGCCTCACCGACTTCGTCGTCGTCCCCTCGGCAGTCCAATGCACGTTCGACGACGCCACCGATACCTGGCTGTTGACCACGGCCGACGGGGAGGACGTGCAGGTGCGGGCCGTCGTCGCCGCCGGCCCGGCGCCGTTCGTGCCCTGGCTGCCGGACATCGCGGGCCGCGATGAGTTCCTTGGCGCGTCGTTTCACGCCGCCGCCTGGGACCCGGATTTCGATCCGTCCGGCAAGCGCATCGCCGTCGTCGGCGTCGACGCCACGGCCGGCCACCACATCCGCGGGCTGATCGAATCGGCGGCGTCGGTCACCGTCTTCGCGCACTCGCCGCGCCGCGTCGTCACCGAACTCCCGCGGTGGCCGACCCGCGCCAAACGCTGGCTGCGGCGCCGCATCCGTCCGGCCGCCAAGCTCCCGGCATTGGCCGCCGCGCCGATCGACGCGGTGACCGCGACGGGCCTGCGCACCCGCGACGGCGTCGAGCACCACCTCGACGCGATCGTCTACGGCACCGGGTTCTCGATCGCCGACGAACTGCCCGATCGGGCCCTCGTCGGTTCCGGCGGGCTGACCCTCCAGCGGGTGTGGCGCGACGGCATGGAGCCGTTCTACGGGGTGGCGGTGTGCGGATTTCCCAACTATTTCTTCCTGACCGGCCCCGACACCGACGCGCAGGCCCGCTACCTCGCCGAGTGCCTGCGGCTGATGGAGCGCACGTCCAGCAGCCGCATCGAGGTGCGCGCCAGCAGCCTGCGGGTGTTCAACGACCGCGCCCAGCTGGCACCCGACCGGCCTCCCGCGGCCGCGGCGGTCTTCGACGTGTCGGCGAGCGCACCCGGGCGCGACGACACCTATGACGGGGCGGCGACGCTGGAGATCGCCGGCGCGCGTCATCCGGTCCGGGTGCGGCTCGCCGGCCATCTCGACCCGATCGACGGCCGCTACCACTGGCAGGGAACGGTGTCCGGTTCGCCGTCGCGGCCGCTGCCCGACGATGCGCTCAAGCAAGCAAGGACCGCGACGCTGACGGTCGGCCGGCGCAGCGCCGCCGCGCGCATCGTCGAACAAACGCCGTGGGGCACGCACTCGATCGCCGGCGTGGGCGCGCCGCCGTACGCATCCCGCTGACCCCTTTTCGCCTGCTTATCGCGATATTTTCCGGGCGTTTGGGGACCCCCGCGACGGGGTAACCCCGGCGAGTGCGCGTGCTGCGCAGCGAATTCGAACGATATGTTCGGTGCGGTAGAGGCGGGGGCCTCGAACGGGTGGGGACTCGCACGCGCCTCACTCATACCGCGCCCCTGCGTCGCGCGCTCGGGGCGCCGCGCCCGTGGGCTGCTCTTTCCGTTGGCGTCTTGGCCGCTGCACCCGAATTAGACTTTTGCCGCTGAGGGCGGATACTCAAGCAGTCGGCCCGGCAGCGATTCGAGGAGCAGCGATGGAACCCGACGGCAGGACCCAGGTGGGCAGCCGCGTTGCGACGTCCCATCCGTCGTCGCCCGCCCGGGTATTCGAGCGCCTCGACACCACGCGGTCCGGCCATGGAGAGGGGTCGCGGTGGCGAGCTCGGTAGCTGAGTCCCCCAGCACGCTGGCCGTCGCGACGCGGACGGACGAATCGGTCACCGTGCTGACCGTCGACGGCGTGCTCGACACCACCAACTCCGCGGCCCTGCGCGACCACATCCTGCAGGCCACGCTGGACGAACCCGCCGCCGTCGTCGTCAACATCTCGGCGCTCAAGGTGATAGCCGAACTGGCGTGGTCGACCTTCATCGGGGCGCACTGGCAAGTCCGCAGCAACCCCAATGTGCCGATCGTGTTGGTCTGCGCGCACCGCGGCACCCGCGAGGCGATCGCCCGCAGCGGCGTCGCCTACTTCATGCCGGTCTACTCGACCGAGAAGGCGGCGATGAAGGCACTGGGTCAGCAGAGCCGGCGTGCGGTGCGCCGCGCCGACGCGCAGCTGCCCGCCGACCTGACCAGCCTGCGCGAATCACGGCGCCTGGTCCGCGAATGGCTGACCGCCTGGTCGCAGTCCACGCTCATCCCCGTCGCGCTGGTCGTGGTCAACGTGTTCGTCGAGAACGTGCTGGAGCACACCGCGAGCATGCCCGTGATGCGGATCGAGAGCCACGGCGCGACCGCGACCATCGCGGTGTCCGACAGCAGCCACGCCCCGGCCCTGCGGCTGCCGTCGCCGGGCCCCGGCATCGACGTCTCCGGCCTGGCGATCGTCGATGCGTTGTCCCGGGCGTGGGGCAGCACCCCCACCTCGTCCGGCAAGACGGTGTGGGCGGTCATCGGCCCCGAAAACCAGCTCTGACGCCTTATTGTCTGGGAACCCGCGCACGGGTAGAACTAGAACACGTTCTAATCTCGTGTGACGACCCGTTCCAGGAAGGCGGATGACGTGCGGTTCACCTACGCGGAGGCGATGACCGACCACCGGTACTACATCCCGCTGGCCCAGGCGGCCGAGGCGGCGGGTTATCACGCGATGACGATCGCCGACAGCATCGCCTATCCCTTCGAGTCCGACTCGAAGTACCCGTACACGCCGGACGGCGACCGCGAATTTCTGGACGGCAAGGAGTTCATCGAAACCTTCGTGCTGACAGCGGCTTTGGGCGCGGTGACGACGAAGTTGCACTTCAACTTCTTCGTCCTCAAGCTGCCCATCCGGCCGCCGGCGCTGGTGGCCAAGCAGATCGGCTCGTTGGCGGCGATGACCAACAACCGGGTGGGTTTCGGCGTCGGCACCAGCCCCTGGCCGGAGGACTACGAGCTGCTGGGTGTCCCGTTCGCCAAGCGCGGCAAGCGCATGGACGAATGCATCGAGATCATTCAGGGCCTCACCACGGGTGACTACTTCGAGTTCCACGGCGAGTTCTACGACATCCCGAAGACCAAGATGACGCCGGCGCCCACCCAGCCGATCCCGATCCTGATCGGTGGGCACGCCGACGCTGCGCTGCGCCGCGCCGCGCGGCTGGACGGCTGGATGCACGGCGGCGGGGACCCGGAGGAACTCGACGGGCTGATCGCCAAGCTCAAGCGGTATCGGGAGGAAGCCGGCAAGACCGGGCCGTTCCAGATTCACGTTATCTCGGTCGACGCCTACACCGTCGACGGCATCAAACGCCTCGAGGACAAGGGCGTCACCGACGCCATCGTCGGCTTCCGCATTCCCTACATCAAGGGCAAGGACACCGAGCCGCTGGAGACCAAGATCCGCAATCTGGAGATGTTCGCCGAGAACGTGATCGCGAAGGTCTAGCGGCGGTCGCGAGCGCGGCCGCCATCAGGCCGGGCGAAGGCCGCTTATAGCGGGTCCCACTTCGGGGCCCGTTTCTCCCGGTGCGCCATGGCCGCCTCGACGGGATTGTTGGTGAAACCGCTGAGGATCTGGGTGCGGTTCTCGATCTCGATGGCGTGGCGCAAGCTCGGCGCGTCCAGCGCCGCGTTGAGGCCGATCTTGGTCTGCCACACGCCGTAGGCGTTGTTCTCGGCGATCGAGCGGGCCACCTTCAGCGCGGCCGCCATCAGCTCGTCGGCGGCCACCACCTCGTGCACCAACTTGATGCGGTAGGCCTCGGCCGCGTCGATGATCCGTCCGGACAGCATGAGTTCGCGCGCCACCCCCGCGCCGACGATCTTCGGCAGGAGGTAGCTGGTGCCCATGTCCATCGACGAGAAGCCCGCCTTGATGAACGCGGACCCGAACCTGGCCTGCTCGGACGCGACCCGGACATCGGAGACCAGTGTGAACGCCAGCCCTCCCCCGACGGCGACGCCGTTGACCGCGGCGACCACCGGAATGGGCAACTCGTAGATCCGGACGAACAGGTCGGCGAGCCGGACCTGGGAGTCGTAGTTGACCTTGAACGGCGGGGTCGACGGCCTGGGCTTGGTCCACGGCTCGCCGGTGCCGCTCAGGTCGGCACCCGCGCAGAATCCGCGACCGGCGCCGGTCAGGATCGCGGCCCTGAACTCGCCGGCGGAGAGTTCGGCCAGGGCGTCGTGCACGCCGTCGATCAGCGATCCGTCGATGGCGTTGAGACGCTCGGGCCGGTTCAGGGTGACGAGGGCGATGTCGTCTTCGAGGGTTTCCAATTCCACTGCGGGCATGGGAGAAACCGTAGGCGACGCGGAAGTTCACGGAAGGGGCATACGGTGGTTTTGCCGCGACGTCGAAGGAGAACCATGGCGCGAACCGAAGGTGACAGTTGGGACCTGGCCAACAGCGTGGGAGCGACGGCCACCATGGTCGCCGCCGCCCGGGCCGCCGCGAGCAAGCGGCCGCAGCCGGTGATCACGGATGACTTCGCCGGACCCCTGGTGCGTGCCGTCGGGTTGGACGTCTTCACCAAGCTGGCCAGCGGTGAACTGGATTCCGACGAACTCGAGCGGACCGTGGGCTTCGCCCGGATGGTCGACACGTTCGCGGCCCGCGCGCGGTATTTCGACGACTACCTCGCCGCCGCCGGCGAAGCGGGGCTGCTGCAGGTGGTGATCGTGGCGTCGGGTCTGGATTCGCGCGCCTACCGGCTGCGCTGGCCGATCGGAACGATCGTGTACGAGATCGATCAGCCCGAGGTGATCGCGTTCAAGGCCGCGACGATGTCGGCGATCGGGGCGGCGCCCACCGCCAAGCTTCGCGAGGTCGGGATCGATCTGCGCGAGGATTGGCCGGCGGCGCTTCAGGACGAGGGCTTCGATCCGGCCCATCCCACCGCATGGCTCGCCGAGGGGGTGCTGATTGGATGGCTGCCCCCGGAGGCCGAGGTTCGGTTGCTGGATTCCATCATCCCGCTGTCCGCCGAGGGCAGCCGGTTCGCCGCTGACTACGGAACGGTGACCGGGACTTCGCCGGAGGCCCAGGAACAAGCCCGGCTGATGAACGAGGGCTGGCGACGATGGGGACTCGACATGGACCTCGGCAAGTTGACGTACCCGGGCGAGCACACCGACGTCGCCGCGCATCTGCACGACAACGGGTGGGACACCACCCAATCCCGGCTGACCGATCTGTTCGCCGCCGCGGGGCTGCCCGAGCTGGGGCCGACGGCCCAGCAGGTTCCGGCGACCACGATCAATTTCGTTCGGGCCGTTCGGGTTTAGCCGGCGCCCCGCTTGGCCAGCCACTCGGCCTGCATCACCAGCAAGGCCATCACCTCCAGCTGCGGGGTCTCGGGGTCCAGTTCGCGGTAACGCTGGTAGACGTTGACGACGACGCGCTCCGCGTCCAGCCAGGTGCCGTACTCGCCGAGGTCGATGGTGTCCGCCGCCTCGGACCACGACAGGCCGCGGCGATAAGCGGCCTCGGCCTGTTCGGACACATGCGCGAGATACCCGCGGACGGCGCGGATTCCGTCCGGGTCGCTGACGGGCCCGTGGCCGGGCACCACCGTCGGCGCGTCGAGCCCGATCATGGTGTCGCACGCGGTGATCCAGTTGGCGATCGGGCCGGCCCACACGATCGGGGTGCAGCCGATGAACAGCAGGTCGCCGCCGAACAGCACCCCGGCATCGGGCACGTGCACCACCGAATCCGCGGCGGTGTGCGCGGGACCCAGGTTCAGCAGGTCGACGCGCCGCCCGCCCACTTCGATGGTCAGGTCGCGCTCGAAGGTCTGATCGGCGTTGCGCACCGTGATGCCGCTGAAGTCGAAGTGCCCGAACCTGTCTCTTATACACATC
>NZ_LATC01000036.1:0-44932 GCF_001414075.1 Mycobacterium sp. UM_11
ATGTGTATAAGAGACAGAGGTAGACGCCCGCGATCGCTGGCGTCAGCTTGATTCCGGCCGCCACGCCGACGAGTAGACCGGACAACCACCACCTCGAAGTCCATACCGCCCACAGCACGGCCAGCATCAGCAACACGTTGACCTGCCCGTAGTCGAACGTGCTGCGCAGCGGCTCGATCCAGATGGTGACGGCGGTCCACAGCATGGCCAGGCGGCGGCCCTCGGCGCCGCCCGCATCGCCGATCAAGCGCTGGCTGATCCGGATCGCACCGTACAGCGCGGCCATCGTCGCGATCTGCCACGCGAAGGCGACCAGGCCGAACGGCAGCCGGGTCAGCGGGTAGAACACGACCGCCGCGAAGGGCGGGTAAGTGAATGGCAGCGGGAAGTCGGGCGTCTGATCCGCGTACACGTAGCTGTAAAGCGTGCCGGGGTGGTCGATTGCGGCGGCACCGCCGAGGTAGACGTGCAGGTCGACGAAGTTCGCGCCGTGCGGCGCCAGATACGTCCAGGCGAACCGGGCGGCCACGCTCGCGACCAGCAGCGCGGGCGCCGCGGCCCGAAGCAGGCTCGCGAACCGCCGGCGCGGGGATGCCGCCGGGGCGGCCGAGGTGGTGTCTATCCGCCCGACTTTAGCGATCCGGGCCAACCGACCCGCACATCCCCGCGGGCCCGGTCGCCGGGCGTTCGGTCACCGCCATCACTCGTATCAATAACGATCAAATAAATGCCACACGTGTCACTTGAGTCCCATCTGTATCAACGTAACTTCGGCCCTGGACCCGTAATCCACAACCAGGGAGAGTCATGCCAACCATCTGGACTTACTTGCGTGCAGCGGCCGTCGTAGTCGGTTCGTCCGCGGCACTACTGACGGGCGGTATCGCCCACGCCGACCCCGTGCCGGCTCCGCCTATCCCGAACATTCCGCAGCAGCTGATCAGTTCGGCGGCCAACGCACCCCAAATCCTGCAGAACCTCGCCACCGCCCTCGGCGCCACCCCGCCGGCCGCGCCGGCCGCTCCCGGCATCACCTTCCCGGGTGTTCCGTCGGCGGCCGCCACGTCACCGGCGACTTCGGCGACCGTGCCCTCCATCCCCGGTCTGGCGCAGGCGCCGACGCCGTCCGCACCGACGACGGCCCAGGGCCTGCAGGGGTTGATCCCCGGCCTGACCCAGCCGGCGCCCGCGGCGCCGGCCGCCCCGGCCACGTCGTCCATTCCCGGACTTCCGGCCATCCCGGGGCTGTCGACGCCGACCGCCCCCGCCACCCCGCCGACCCCGCAGCTTCCTCAGGCGAAGGTCGACATGCCGGCGTTCCTGCCCAATCTGCCGGTCAGCGTGCCCGCGCAGATGACCCTCCCGCAGGATCTGACGGCGCTGGCCGGGGCTCCCGCGGCGCCGGCCGCACCGGCCGCACCGGCGACCGGGGCCAACCCGGTGGCTCCGCTGCTCGCCGGCCTGCCCTGAGTAATTAGCCAGACAGCAACGCCAACCCCCTAATGACCGGAGGACACACCGTGGCAACCACTTGGAATCTGTCCAAAGGTTTGGCCGCTGTCGTCACGGCATCGGCTGCCGCGTTCGGGCTCTGCCCGAACGCGGCGGCCGACCCGGCGGCACCGCAACCGAACTCGACTCAAGAACTCCCGGGCCTGCCGGCGCTGTCGCAGCTGAGCCCGATCATTCAGCAGGCCGCCACCAACCCCGGGCAGGCGACGCAGCTGCTCATGGCCGCAGCGCAGGCCTTCAGCCACAACCAGGGCGCGCCCGGCGAGTCCCGGAACGTTGCCCAGTCGGTGAACCAGTTCCTGGCGATGCCGGGCACGCCGGCCGATCCCGGCACGGCGCTTCCCGACGGTGCGCCCGTTCCGCACGTCCCCGCCGCGGGCGTCGAACCCGGCGCCCAGTCACACCTGCCTACCGGCATCGACCCCGCGCACGCGGCGGGCCCGGGGCCGGTCGCGGCCACACCGGCCGCGCCGCAGGCCCACCTTCCGGCCGGCATCGACCCCGCACACGCGGCGGGTCCCGGACCGGTCGCCGCTCCGCCGGCCCCGTCGGCACCGGCGCCCGGCACGGTCGCACCCGTCGCGGCGCCCGCGCCGTTGCCGCCCACGCCGGCCGCTGCCGCACCGGCGGCCGCACCGGCGGCCGCACCGGCCGCTGCCGCACCGGCGCCCGACGCCGCACCCGCCCCGGCGGCGGCTCCGGGTTTCGGCCCTGACGCCCCACCCACGCAGGACTTCATGTACCCCTCGATCGGCACCAACTGCCTGGCGGACGGCACCAGCGCCATCGCCACCGCGTTGTCGGTGGCGGGGCCGGCGAAGATCCCGACCCCCGGGCCGGGCCCCGGCCAGACCGCCTACGTGTTCACCGCCGTCGGCACCCCCGGCCCCGCCGAGGTGCAGAAGCTGCCGCTGAACGTCACGTGGGTGAACCTGACCACGGGCAAGTCGGGCACGGTGGCGCTCAAGCCGCGCACCGACATCAACGCCGACGGGCCGACGACGCTGACCGCGATCGCCGACACCGGGTCGGGCAGCATCATGTCGACCATTTTCGGGCAGGTCACCACCAAGGAAAAGCAGTGTCAGTTCATGCCCACGATCGGCTCCACGGTGGTGCCGTAGGGCCAGACCCCGGGCGCGCGTGTCCCTTCGGGGGGCACGCGCGCTCGCTTTGTTCGGGCGGCTAGTAGGCCATGAACAGGATCGCGTCGCGGTCGTACTCGAGACCCGGATGATCGCTGGCCAGGTGCGCCTGGGTCAGCTCGACCAACTCGTCCTCGTCCTTGCCGACGATGGCTTCCCCGCACGGACACGTCAGGTGTGTCTTCACGTTGCCGCCCTTCCCTTCTCACCCTTGGCTGCTGCCTTCATCTGCTTCTTGTAGGAACGCACTTCGGCCATCGATTGCGCGTCGACGATGTCGGCGACGGAGATGTGCGTGCCGGCCTTGCCGAACTGCCCGGCCGCCGCGCGCCAGCCCTTGACGTTGACGCCGTACTGCTTGCCCAGCAACGCCAGGAAGATCTGCGCCTTGACCTCGCCGAAACCGGGCAGCCCTTTGATTCGCCGCAGCAGCTCCGCGCCGTCGGGGTCGCCGTGCTTCCACAAGCCGGCGGCATCGCCGTCGTAGGAGTCCACGATGATCTGGGCCAGAGCCTGGATGCGTTTGGCCATGGATCCCGGAAAGCGGTGTATCGCAGGCCTTTCCGAGCACAGCGCGGCGAATTTGTCGGGGTCGTATTCGGCGATCTCATGAGCACCGAAGGCGCCCATCCGGTCGGCGATCTTCTTCGGACCCGCGAAGGCCGTCTCGAAGGGCACCTGCTGATCCAGAACCATCCCGATGAGCAGGGCCAGCGGATTCTCGTCCAGCAGCTCGTCGGCCTCGGGATCTTGAGCGAGCCACAGTTTCACCGTCAACGATCAACCCTTCCGTGCAGCACCTTTGGAACAGACTACTGCGCGCCAATCAGATGACCACCGGGGTTATCGTGACCTGGTGGTGGACGAGGCCCGATTGGCACTGATGCTGGCCCGCGACGAACTGCACGCGCTCGTCACCGCTTACTGCCGGGCCGTCGACCGTGCCGACTATGAGGCGTTACGGGCCCTGTATCACCCCGACGCGACCGACGCGCACGGCTCGTTCTCGACGGGCGGCGTCGAAGAGTTCATCGCCCAGCTGCGCGCCGCCGAACCGTATGTGCGTGTCTCCCAACACAACATCACCACGACGAACTTCGCGATCGACGGCGAGGAGGCCCGCGGCGAGATCTACTGCCTGGTGTTCCACACCTTCGCCGGGCCGGACCACGACCTGGACGTCCTCATCGGCGGCCGCTACCTGGACGAGTACACCAAACACGACGGCCGCTGGAAGTTCCGTCGCCGCACCATCGTGGCGGACTGGGCATACCAGAACGACCCGTCCCAAGTGAACTTCGGACACCCCAGCACCCGGGGAAGCCTGCGCGGCAGACCCGGCCAAGACGACCCTTCGGTCGGCCTATTCACCCCGCCGAAAGGCTGAAGCCGTTGCCGCGCAACGCATGACGCGCGTCGATCACCCGCTCTTGCGGCGGAATTCGCGGCGGTTCTCCACCGGGCCGTGCGCCCGCGACTGCTTGTCGCCACTGTTCTTGTGGTCGGACCCGCCCGACGACTTGGCCATCTTGCGGTCGAGGGCCTCACGGAACTTGCGCTTGGTGTCGTCGTCCGATGCCGGCGCGTCGGGCGACTTCGATTCAGCCATACCGGAAGCCTAGCCCGGGACCGTCGAAAAGGGGCGGCTACCGCACGCCGGGCGGCATGCCGTACACGTGCGCGATCGGCAGGGTCAGCAACACCCGCCGATCGGTGACCATCGCCTGGCGGTATTCGTCCCAGTCGGGGTGTTCGCCGGCGATGTTGCGGTACAACGCAATCAGCGCTTCGACCGTGTCGTCGCCGGGGGCGGCCGCCGGCGGCGTCAGTATCGCCGTGCCCTCGGCCACCGCGTACGACCACCCGTCGTCGGCGTCCACCAGGATCGACGCCCGCGGATCGCGGCGCAGGTTGCGGGTCTTGGCCCGCGGCTCGGTGATGGACACCCGCACCGCCAGGTCACGCGGGTCGAAGTGGTAGCTGACATTCGACAGTTGGGGCCGCCCGTCGCGTTTGATGGTGGCCAGCACCCCGAGGGAGTTGCCACTGATCACGGCCAACAGCTTGTCGTCGAAGACTTGGCGTCCCATGGGGAGAGCCTACGTCGTGGTGAAATCGGGGCATGACCAAATATGCGGCGTTCCTGCGCGGCGTCAACGTCGGCGGGGTCAACCTCAAGATGGCCGAGGTCGCGAGCGCGTTGACCGACGCCGGATTCGCCGATGTGCGCACCATCCTGGCCACCGGAAACGTCCTGCTGGAGTCGTCCGCGCGGGCGGCGTCGGTGCGCAAGAAGGCCGAGGCCGCGCTGCGCGAAAGGTTCGGCTACGACGCGTGGGTGCTGGTCTACGACCTCGAAGCGGTGCGGGCCATCGTGAACGCCTACCCGTTCGAGCCCGAGGTCGACGGCTATCAGTCCTACGTCACCTTCGTCGCCGAACCGGCGGTGCTCGACGAGCTCGCCGGGCTGGGCGCGGCCGACGACGAGAAGATCGCCCGGGGCGACCGCGTCGTCTATTGGCAGGTCCGTAAGGGCGCCACCCTGGACAGCACGATCGGCAAGACCATGGGCAAGCCGCGCTACAAGTCCTCGACGACGACGCGCAACCTGCGCACCCTGGCGAAGGTATTGCGTTGAGTATCAGCCGGTTTCGGCTCAGTCTTCCGGCACGTTGGTGAGGTAGCGCATCGCGTCGGACTTGGTCAGCCCCAGCGCCCGGGCCACCTCGACGTACTCCTTGGCGGCCGCGGCCATCGCCGCGTCCGTCGGGTCGAAGCGCGAAATGAAGGTGCCGAAGCGCCCCCGTGTTTCGACGATCGCCGCCGACTCCAGTTCCCGGTAGGCCCGGGCGACGGTGTTCGCGGCGACCCCCAGCTGGCCGGCCAGGTCGCGCACGGTCGGAAGCCGGGTCCCGGGCGGCAGCGCGCCGGCGCGGACGCCGTCGATGACTTGGGTCCTGAGCTGGTCGAACAGCGGCTTGCCCGCCTTCACGTCGACCTTCAGCAAATCCCGCAGCTCCACGTCTTCAGTATGTCCCACGCACGGCTATCTTTGGGGGATGCGAGTAGCGGTGCTGAGCGGCGCGGGGATCTCCGCGGAGAGCGGGGTGCCGACGTTCCGCGACGACAAGAACGGGCTGTGGGCCCGCTTCGACCCCTACGAGCTGTCCAGCACGCAAGGTTGGCGCGCCAATCCCGAACGGGTCTGGGGCTGGTATCTGTGGCGTCACTACCTGGTGGCCGACGTTGCGCCCAACACGGGGCACCGCGCCATCGCCGCCTGGCAGGACGGCGCCGAGGTCAGCGTCATCACCCAGAACGTCGACGACCTGCACGAGCGCGCCGGGAGCATGCCGGTTCACCACCTGCACGGCAGCCTGTTCGAATTCCGTTGCGACCGTTGCAATATGCCTTACACCGGCGCCCTACCCAAGATGCCCGAGCCGACGCTGGAAGTGGAGCCGCCGGTCTGCCACTGCGGCGGCCTGATCCGGCCGGACATCGTGTGGTTCGGTGAGCCGCTGCCCGAGGGGCCATGGCAGCGCGCCGTCGAGGCGACCGAGGCCGCCGACGTGATGGTGGTCGTCGGAACCTCGGCCATCGTCTACCCGGCGGCCGGGCTGGCCGAGCTGGCCCTGGCCCGCGGCACGGCCGTCATCGAGGTCAACCCCGAGGTCACGCCGCTGTCCAGAAACGCGACGATCAGCATCCGCGAGACCGCCGGCCAGGCGCTGCCCGGATTGCTGCAGCGGCTGCCCGCCCTGCTGGGATAGTCCCGGCGCGAACTACGGCTTGCGGGCGCGGCCCAGCAGGAGTTCCGACACCGGCAACGGCGCCCACGGCGGCAACGTGAGCTCGCGCCGGGAAACGTTGACCTCGAAGCCGGCCTCGACGATCGCGCGCTCGGTGTCTCGGTGGGTGTGGCAGTTGCCGAACAACCTGGGCCACAACGTCGCGTCCGCGAACCGCTGCAGGCGGCCGCGGGCGCCGGCGCTCGCCACGTGCTCGAGGTAGCGCAGCTCCCCGCCCGGCCGCAGCAACGCGTACAGGCGGCGCAGCACGTCGTCCGGGTCGCGCACGGAGCACAACACCAGTGAGCACACCACCGCGTCGAACGGCTCGTCGCCGCTGACCCCTTCGGCCGTCTGGTCCGTCACCACGACGCGCACGGGCACCACGTCGGCCGCGGCCCGGGCCTGGGCCACCAACCGCGGCTCGGGCTCCACCGCGACCACCTCGCGTACCGACTCCGGGTAGTGGGGAAAGTTCGTCCCGATCCCCGCGCCGACTTCCAGCACCCGCCCCGACAGCCCGGCCAGATTCTCCCGCCGCAGGGCCCGGATCGCGTCGGTTTCGTGGGTGGCGACGACGGGCCAGATGCGCGCGAAGAACGGGTTGTCCACCGCCGTTGTCATAGAAGCCAACCTTCCGACTCGTGGCCAAATCCGACTCTGGCCAAAGGATAGGTGCGACGGACCGACCGCCGCCTCAACCGACGTTGGGCACGGGTTCGGCGACCGGGCCCGCGTCGAGCTGGGCCGGCTCGACGTGGTCGGCGGCCGCCCCTGACTCGCTGATGCCGAACCGATCGTGCAGCCACGCCAGTGGCTTGGGCGCCCACCAGTTCCACCGGCCCATCACGTGCATGAACGCCGGCACCACGACCATCCGCACCAGCGTGGCGTCGGCGAAGACGGCGAGCACCAGGCCGAGGCCGAACATCCGCATGAACGACACGTGGGCGGCGATCAGCGCGGCGAAGGACATCGACATCACCAACGCGGCCGCCGTGATCACCCGCCCGGTGCGGGCGACGCCGAGCGCGACGCTCTCGTCGTTGGCGGCGTGCGCCTCCTTCGCGCTCGGCCGTGCCGGCCGGGCGGCCCCGGACGCGAGCCAGTACTCGCGGATCCGCGAGAGCAGGAACACCTCGTAGTCCATCGACAGCCCGAACGCGATGCAGAACAGCAGCACCGGCATGTTGTTGACCAGCGTCCCGCTCGGTGTGGTTCCGAGCGCGCCGAGGTGCCCGTCCTGGAAGATCCACACCAGCGCGCCGAACGCGGCGGTCAGCGACAGGAAGTTGCAGGCGAGCGCCTTGGCCGGCAGCAGCACGCTGCCGGTGAGCAGGAACAGCAACACGAAGGTGACCGCGGCCATCAGCCCGAGGACCAGCGGCAGGATGTCGGTGACGGCGTCGACGCTGTCGCGGTTGACCTGGGCGACCCCGCCCATCATCACGGATCGGCCCGCCGGCCCGGGCACCTCGTGCAGCCGCTTGAGTTGCGCCTCGTTCGCCGGGGAGAAGAGCGGGGCCGTGCTGCTGACGGTAAGGAAGGCGCTGCCGTCGGCCAGCCAGGTGGCCCCGGCCGGGGGTGCCGTCCGGTTGCCGGCGACGAACGTCCCGCCGGGGGCCGACACCGCCGACACGTCGGGCACCCGCGACAAGGCGGCGGCGTAGGAGTCGAGGTCGGCCGGGTCCAGGCCGCGCGCGTCGGGGACGACGATCGGCACGGCCGTCGCGGAGTCGTGCGCGAAGTCGTTGCGCAGTCGGTCGCCGACTTGATGGGACGACGCCGAACGTGGCAGCACCCGGTCGTCCGGGAAGCCCCACTTCACCCCCATGAACGGCGACCCGAGCAGCAGCAGCAGCGCGACGACGGTGAGGCCGATCGGGGCCCAGCGGCGCATCACCAACTTGGTCGACCGGTACCAGAACAGCTGCTCGACCGGCTTGTGCACCGGCTCCGGACGCCGGAACACCCGGCGCATCAGCCGGCGCACGTCCAGTGCGTCCAACCGCGGGCCCAGCAGCACGATGGCGGCCGGGGTTATCACGATCGAGGCCGTCGCGACGAAGGCCACGGTCGCCACCCCGGCGTAGGCGAACGACTTGAGGAAGTACATCGGGAACGCCACGGTCGCCGACATGGACAGCGCCACGGTGACCGCGGAGAACAACACCGTGCGCCCGGAGGTGGCCATGGTCCGGATCAGCGCCTCGTCCCGGTCGCTGCCCTCGGCCAGCTCGTCGCGGTAGCGGCTGACGATCAGCAGGGTGTAGTCGATGGCAAGCGCCAGGCCCAACGCGGTGCTCAGGTTGAGCGCGAAGATCGACACCTCGGTGGTGAACGTGATCAGCCGCAGCACGGTCATCGAGCCGACGACCGCCAGGGCGCCCAGCGCCATCGGCAGCGCCGCCGCCAGCAGCCCGCCGAAGACCCAGATCAGGATCAGGAAGCTCAGCGGAAGCGCGATCATCTCCATCACCAGCAGGTCGGCCTGGTTCTGCGTGTTGATCTGGGCGTACTGCATCGCGGCGCCGCCGGCGCGCACGGTGACGCCGTCCCGGTCGTGGATGTATTGGTCCGCCAGCGTCTGGGCGTTGCTCTGGGCGTAGTTTTCGCCGCCCTTGAGGTTGACGATCAGCAGGCCCGACTTGCCGTCGCGGCTGACCAGGTCGGCCGCCGCTTGCGGCGGGACCGTCCACGGCGACGTCACGTTGTATACCAGCGGCGACGCCTGCAACTGGTGCACCAGGTCGGTGCCGACGTCGCGGGCCTGTGCGCTGTCGGTGCCCCCGGGGGCCGTCACCAGGATCAGCAGCTGCTGACCGCTCTGGCCGAACTTGTCGCTCAGCACACCGATCGCGCGGGCGGACTCCGAATCGGGGTCCTGGAACCCGCCGGGGGACAAGCTCTTGGCGACGGGGATGCCGAACACGGCGGCGGCGATGAAGACGAGGACACCCAAGGCGATGATGCGGCGCGGCGCCGCGATGGCCATTCGGGCGATCCCCTGCAGCATTTTCAGCCCTTCCGCCGCCGGTGCCGATCGCACCTGGCGCTGGCGTACCTGCGACAACGTAACAAACGCTAGTTTTCACGAGTCAAACAGCGTCGTTCTTAAACACGGAAGGCGGCGGCCGCGGGGTTCAATCGCGACGTTCTAAACCGCTGCGACGCTAAGAGTCCGGCCAGAAAATTGTGCGGCAACTAAGCAGGTCAAGGGGCTAAATGCCGCGCTCGACGGTGTACAACCTACCCGCCGGTAAATTGCCACCATTTTCCGAATCGTGACTCAAAGATTCCTTAATGGTGGCCCATACGCTCAGTGTCATGTGGATCGACGACACAAGTGCCGACGTCATCAAGGTTGACTTCGAAGCCCTCTACCACGGCGACGTGCTGGTGGAAGGCGAGACCTCCGAGCAGTTCGACGAACTGCAAGCGGCGAGCTGAGGTACGACCATGAGCATGCTCGCACGCCTGCTGATGGCCGAACCCGCCGTCAGTCGATGGTTCCGTAAATAAGTTTTCTCTCTGCTACGAAAGCCCCCCGCTAGTCGCGGGGGCTTTCGTGTCTGCGGGTCTCAGCGCGGCGCCATGCGGATCGCGCCGTCGAGGCGGATCACTTCGCCGTTGAGCATCGGGTTTTCGATGATGTGCACGGCGAGCGCGCCGTACTCGTCGGGATCACCCAGCCGGGCCGGGTGCGGCACCTGCTTGCCGAGCGAGGCCTGCGCCTCCTCGGGCAGCGATCCCAGCAGCGGGGTCTTGAACAAGCCGGGCGCGATCGTCACCACGCGGATCAGCTCCCGCGACAGGTCGCGCGCGATGGGAAGCGTCATGCCGACGACGCCGCCCTTGGACGCCGAGTAGGCGGCCTGGCCGATCTGGCCCTCGAACGCGGCGACCGAGGCGGTGTTGATGATGACGCCGCGCTCCTCGCCGATCGGTTCGGTCTTCGCGATGCGCTCGGCCGCCAGCCGCAGCACGTTGAACGTGCCGATCAGGTTGACCTCGATCACCTTCTTGAACCCGTTCAGCGGGAACGGCCCGTCCTTGGACAGCGTCTTGATGGCGTTGCCGATGCCCGCGCAGTTGACGTTGATGCGCAGCGGGCCCAGCGACTCGGCGGTGTCCAGCGCCTCGCCGACGGCGGCCTCGTCGGTCACGTCGGCCTCGACGAACCGGGCGCGCTCGCCGAGCTCTTGGACCGCCTCCTCGCCCCGCAGGTCGATGACCACGACCTGCGCGCCTGCGTCCAGCAGCCGCTTGGTGGTGGCCAGGCCCAGGCCCGAGGCGCCCCCGGTGACGACGGCGACGGCGTCCTTGATTTCCATGCGAGTCCTTTCTCGGGATTCCAGCCAACCAGTTGGTTGGCGACTATACCCAGTCGTTCAGCACGGCCTCGGCGTCGGGCAGCGGCGCCGCCGGCGGGCGCGGCACGTCGGGCGTGGTGCGGGAGAACCGCGGGGCGGGCAGCGGCTGCAGGCCGCCGTCGGCGTCGTAGAACGTCTTGCGCTCGGTGATGTGCGGCTCGGTGTGCACCTCGCCGAACGCCAGCACCGGGGTCACGCAGGCGTCGGAATCCGCGAACACCTTGGCCCAGTGGTCGCGGTCGTGCGCGGCGAAGGCCGCCGTCAGCGCCCCGCGCAACTCGGGCCAGCGGGTGACGTCGTTCTGCGGCGGCAGGTTCGCCGCCTCCAAGCCCAGGCCGGCCAGCATGGCCGCGTAGAACTGCGGCTCGATGGCGCCGACGGCGACGTAACGCCCGTCGGCGCACTCGTAGGTGTCGTAATAGGGGGCGCCGCCGTCGAGCATGTTGGTGCCGCGCACGTCGGTCCACATGCCCAGCCCCCGCATGGCCCACATCATCTGGATCAGCACGCTGGAGCCGTCGACCATGGCGGCGTCGATCACCTGACCCTTGCCGGAGTTCTGCCGCTCCCACAGCGCGGACAGGATCCCGACGAGCAGGAACATCGAGCCGCCGCCGAAGTCACCGACGAGGTTCAACGGCGGAACCGGGCGCTCGTTCGCCCGGCCGATGGCGTGCAGGATCCCGTTGAGCGAGATGTAGTTGATGTCGTGGCCCGCCTGCTGGCTGCGGGGTCCGGTCTGCCCCCAGCCGGTCATCCGGGCGTAGATCAGCCGCTCGTTGACTTCGGCGCACTGCTCCGGGCCGAGGCCGAGCCGCTCGGTGACGCCGGGCCGGAAGCCCTCGATCAACACGTCGGCTTTGGCGACGAGCCTGAGCACGGTGGCGCGCCCCTCGTCGGACTTGAGGTCGACCGTGACGACACGCCGGTTGCGCAGCATGGCGTCCTTGGCGGCCCCGCCCGGTCCCGTGGATGGCCGATCGATGCGCACCACGTCGGCTCCCAGGTCCCCCAGGATCATCGCCGCGTGCGGGCCCGGCCCGATGCCGGCCAACTCGACGACCCGAAGTCCCTTCAGCGGTCCAGCCACGATTGCACCGACCTTTCGTCTGCCCTGACGCCCGTTGTAGTTGGCATCTTCGCAGCCGCCCCGGATCGGCCTCACTTAGGGTGAGCCCATGCCGCAATCCGCAATCGACACCCTCGCTCCCGTCGCGGGCCTTTCCGTCACGCTGTCCGACGGCGTGCTGTCGGTGACCATCGACCGGCCCGACAGCCTCAATTCGCTGACCGTGCCGGTGATTACCGGCATCGCCGACGCGATGGAACGCGCCGCCACCGATCCCGAGGTGAAGCTGGTGCGCCTCGGCGGCGCGGGCCGCGGCTTCTGTTCCGGCGCGGGCATCGGCGCCGACGACGTCTCCGGCGCCGGCATCCCGCCGGACGAGATCGTCCTCGAGATCAACCGGCTGATCCGCGCGATCGCGTCGGTGCCGCACCCGGTGGTGGCCGTGGTTCAGGGCCCGGCGGCCGGCGTCGGTGTTTCCCTGGCGCTAGCGTGCGACGTCGTATTGGCCTCGGAGAGCGCGTTTTTCATGCTCGCCTTCACCAAGATCGGCCTGATGCCCGACGGTGGCGCGTCCGCGCTGGTCGCCGCCGCGGTCGGCCGCATCCGGGCGATGCGCATGGCACTGCTGCCCGAACGCCTGCCGGCCGCCGAAGCGCTGTCCTGGGGGCTGGTGAGCGCGGTCTACCCGGCCGACGAATTCGACGCCGAGGTGGACAAGGTGATCGCGAGGCTGCTGACCGGCCCCGCCGTGGCGTTCGGCAAGACCAAGCTGGCCATCAACGCGGCCACGCTCCCCCAGCTCGATCCTGCCTTGCAACGCGAATACGAGGGGCAGGCCGTGCTGCTTCGATCGCCCGATTTCATCGAGGGCGCAACCGCTTTCCAGCAGCGGCGCGCGCCGGAGTTCACCGACCGCTGAGGCCGGCACGCTTGAGGGTGGCCCAGGCCGGTAATCCTCCCCGTCGTCGGGTCCGAATAATTGGCAGACGACGAACGGAGAATCCATGGCTGGACAGCTTCGCTGTCTCGTGACCGGGGCGACCGGCTACATCGGCGCCCGGCTCGCGCCGCGACTCCTGGACGAAGGCCACGGGGTCCGCGCCCTGGCCCGCGACCCGGCCAAGTTGGCAGACGTGCCGTGGCGGGACCGGGCCGAGGTCGCGCGCGGCGACCTCGCCGATGTCGATTCGCTGATCGCCGCGTTCGACGGCATCGACGTCGTCTACTACCTCGTCCACTCGATGGGCACCGCCAAGAATTTCGCCGACGAGGAGACGCGCGCCGTCCGTAACGTCGTGACCGCGGCGCGGCGCACCGGGGTGCGGCGCATCGTCTATCTCAGCGGGCTGCATCCCGAGGGCCGGCGGCTCTCGCCCCACCTCGAATCGCGGACGGCCGTCGGCGACGCGCTCATCGCCTCGGGCATCGAAACCGTCGTGCTGCAGGCGGGCGTCGTGGTCGGTTCGGGCTCGGCGTCGTTCGAGATGATCCGGCACCTCACCGACCGGCTGCCGGTGATGACTACCCCGAAGTGGGTGCACAACAAGATCCAGCCGATCGCGGTGCGCGACGTGCTCTACTACCTGATCGCCGCGGCCACGGCGGCGGTGCCGTCCTCCCGCACCTGGGACGTCGGCGGACCCGACGTCCTGGAGTACGGCGACATGATGCGCATCTACGCCGACGCGGCGGGGCTGGGCAAGCGCTACCTGATCGTGCTGCCGTTTCTGACACCCACGATCGCCAGCCTCTGGGTGGGAACGGTGACGCCGATCCCGCCCGGGCTGGCGCGGCCGCTGATCGAATCGCTGGAATGCGACGCGGTCATGCGCGACCACGACGTCGACGGCATCATCGAACTACCGCCCGGCGGCCTGACCGGCTACCGCCGGGCCGTCGAACTGGCGCTGGACCGCGCCGCGCACGGCGTCCCGGAACCCTCGTGGTCGTCGTTGCAGTCCGAACCGGCGGAGGCGCTGCCGTCGGACCCGGACTGGGCGGGCGAGATCGTCTACACCGACGCGCGCACCGTCGACACCACCGCCGAACCCGGCGCCCTCTGGAAGTCGGCGGAGGGCGCCGTGACTTCGCTCCCGGGCGGCTGGCGGGTCGAGGAACGCGCGCCGGGAACCCTGCTGCGGCTGCGCTCGACCAGGCGCGCGCCCGGACGGCAATGGCTCGAGATCACGGTCACGCCGCGGGACGGCGGCGGCAGCCGCTACACCCAGCGGTCGATCTTCCTGCCGAGGGGCCTGCCGGGCCGGGCGTACTGGCTGGCCGCGCGGCCGGCCCACGCCGCCGCGATGCGCGCGCTGGCCCGCGAGGTCGTCGGTTCGGACGGCGTCTAGACGCCGAACATCGGGGGCAGCACCAGGACCATGATCAGCCCCCACACCAAGTGGGTGAGCACCGGCGCCAGGACGCCGCCGGTCGCCCGGCGCTCGAACGCGCACACCGTTCCCAGGATGACCGCGGCGAAACCGAGCATCGGGTTGCCACTGGCCAGCGTCGCGACGGTGTACAGGATGGTCGAGATCACGACCGGGTGGTAGCGGCCCAGGGCCGTATAGAGCGCGCCGCGGAAGAACACTTCCTCCGCCACGCCGTTGACGAGCGTGATCGCCACGATCACCGGATACCAGCCGTGGTGGGCGTATTCCAGCACCCGGGTGATCAGCTCGGCCACCGGCGTGATCTCCCGGGCGATCAACCCGCCGACTATGAAGATCGCGCCGAGCAGCAGGCCGATAGCCGTCCCGGTGATGACCGGCCGCTGGTTGCGGCCGCGCCAGCAGATGCCGCCCAGGTGCAGCGGGCCGGAGGCGAACCCGCCGACGACCCACACCCCGGCCAACGCCAGGGTCAGCCAGTAGAAGCTCGAATCGCCCGGATGGCGGCGCAGCGAGAAGCCGAGCACCGCGGCACCCACGACCACCGTGACGGCCACGATGACCCGTCGGCGCCGCACCACCGCGGGCGACTCATGATGGGGCACAGCGACTTTGGTGAGGGCGCGCCACCACTCGGACAGCGCGCCGGTGTCGGACGGGGCGGTGGACTGGCTCATGCGGGGTGCACCTTCGGAGTCAGGGCTATCAACAGGTCGAGACCGGTTCGAAGCGCTCCGGCCACCGGGCCGGGGACCAGGCCCACCAGCCGCAGTGCCGGGCGCACGACGGGTGGGGTGAGCCGGCGCGCGACGTGGCGGATGCGGCGCGCGTCGCCCCCGGCCCACACGGGATCGGTGTTGGCCAGGTGATGGGGATCGGCCAGGGCGTTGACCGGGGACGGGCGATTCGTCTGATCGGCCAAGGCTAGGGCAATGGCTTCCTCAACGCCGAGCAACCCACCGGGCGGGTCGGGCACTCGATCGCGCAGATCGCTCTCGGACGCCACCATCGGATGGTCCAGCGATTCGACCAGATCCCCGGCGAGCCCGGGCGGCACCGGCAGCGCGACGCCGGTGATCAGCGACGCCAGCCCAGTGTCGACCCTGCCGACCGGCAACCCGGCATGCCACCGCCCGGAGATCCGCGCGTACGTCTTCAGCAGCTCGCGGTAAGAGGTGGTGTCCGGCCCGCAGATGTCGTACGCCCCCGCCGGCAGCAGGTCGGGGTCGGCCGCGGCGACGAGGTAGTGCAGCACGTCGCGGATTGAGATCGGGTCGATCGGGTTGTCCATCCAGCGCGGGATCGGCATGACCGGGAATCGGTCTCCCACGTAGCGCATCATCTCGAACGACGTAGAACCGGCGCCGATGATCATCGCGGCGCCCAGCCACACCAGCTCCGGGCCGTCCGGGACCGTCAGCGCCTCGGCCACCTCGGCGCGGCTGGTCAGGTGCTCGGACAGGACCTCGTCGGCGGGCACGAATCCGCCCAGGTAGACGATGCGCCGCACACCGGTTTCGCGGGCCGCGGCGGCTACGTTGGCGGCCGCGGCCTTGTCGGCGTCGCGAAAGCCGGGCTGACCGATGGCGTGCACCAGGTAATAGACCACCTCGACGGGGCCCGCGTCCGCGAAGGCCGCTCGGGTCGACGCGGGGTCGGCGGCGTCCAGCGTCACGGGCGTGACCTCGTCGAACCAGCCGAACCGCCTCAGGCGCTCCGGGTTTCGGGTGGCGGCCACGACGTCGTGCCCGGCCGCCAGCAGCGCCGTGACCAGCCGCGATCCGACATAGCCGGTGGCGCCGGTGACGAGGATCCGCATGTCTCCAACCTAGCCCGGCGGCGATGCACGCAAACCTGGCGGCCGCCGATCGCCGTCGTGACGCCACGGCGCTTTTCGGGCCGGATAGTCGCCATGCCGTTACGCTCGCGGGGTTGAACCCCCGCGGCGCCGGCATCGTGGACCCGGTACGGGAGTCCCGGTCAAGAGATAGTGGAGACATGTATTACCTGCTGGTCCTGGCGGTCGGCATCGAACGCGTGGCGGAACTGGTGGTGTCCAAGCGCAACGCGCAGTGGTCTTTTGCCCAGGGCGCCAAGGAGTTTGGTCGGACGCACTATCCGGTGATGGTGGTCATCCACACCGCGCTGCTGGTCGGCTGCGTTCTCGAGCCGTGGGCCCTGCACCGGCCGTTCCTGCCATGGCTGGGGTGGCCGATGCTGGCGGTGGTGGCGCTGAGCCAGGGCCTGCGCTGGTGGTGCATCGCCACGCTGGGTCGACGGTGGAACACCCGGGTGATCGTGTTGCCGCAGGCCCCGCTGGTGCGCGAGGGGCCCTACCGGTGGTTGCACCATCCGAACTATGTTGCAGTGGTGGCTGAGGGGTTGGCGCTGCCGTTGGTGCACACGGCGTGGCTGACCGCGGCCCTTTTCACCCTGGCCAACGCGGTGCTGCTGAGGGTGCGGCTGCGGGTCGAGAACTCGGCTCTGGGCTACACGTGAGCGACTACGACACCGACCTGTTGATCGTCGGCGGCGGGCCGGGGGGCCTGGCCACGGCGTTACACGCTCGCCGGCACGGACTTTCGGTGATCGTCGCCGACCCGCGGGAGGGTCCCATCGACAAGGCGTGCGGCGAGGGCCTGATGCCCGGTGGGCTCGCCGAGCTGACGTCACTCGGGGTCGACCCGGCCGGCATGCCGTTTCACGGCATCGCCTACGTCGACGAACGCCGCCGCGCGCAGGCGCGGTTCCGCAGCGGGCCCGGCCGGGGCGTGCGCCGCACCACGCTGCACGCTGCGCTGGCCGCGCGCGCGAAAGAGCAAGACGCCGAATGGATTCGGGCACGGGTGACCGGTGTGCAACAGGACGCTCACGGGGTGACGGCCGCGGGAGTGCGCGCGAAATGGTTGGTGGCCGCCGACGGGCTGCACTCACCGCTGAGGCGGGCCGTCGGAATCACGGCGACGGCCGGAAAGCCGCGACGCTATGGCGTGCGCTGGCATTTCCGCGTGCCGGCGTGGTCGGAATTCGTCGAGGTGCACTGGTCGCGCTGGGGCGAGGCGTACGTGACACCGGTCGAGCCGGATCTGGTGGGCGTCGCGATCCTGTCGGGGGGCCGGCCCGACCTGGCCTGGTTCCCCGAGCTCGCCGGGCAGCTGGCGGGCGCCGCGCGCGGCGAAGCGCGCGGCTGCGGCCCGTTGCGGCAGGTGGTCTCGCGCCGGGTCGCGGGGCGGGTGCTCCTGGTCGGCGACGCGGCCGGCTACGAGGACGCGTTGACCGGCGAGGGCATCAGCCTGGCCGTCAAGCAGGCGGCCGCGGCCGTCGCCGCCATCGTCGAGGAGAACCCGTCGTCGTATGAGGCTGGGTGGCAACGGATTACCCGCAACTACCGCGTGCTCACCCGGGCCCTGGTGCTGGCCAGCGTCCCACCGGTGACGCGCCGCGCCATCGTGCCGGCGTGCACCCTGCTGCCCGGCGTGTTTCGGCGCGGGGTGAACATCCTCGCGAGTTAGCTGTACTAGCGCGCCTTCCAGACCGGCTCGCGCTTCTCGGCGAACGCCAGTGGACCCTCCTTGGCGTCTTCCGACCGGATCAGCACGCGCATCTCGTCCATGGTGCGCCGCCAGCCCGCCTCCTCGTCGGTGACGACGCCGTTGTCGACCCCGGTGGCGATGCGCTTGCTGGCCTGCACCGACAGTGGCGCGTTGACCGTCACCCGCGCGGCCAGCGCCAGGGCGGCCTCGAGCACCGAGCCCTCCTTGACGACCTGGTTGATCAGGCCCCATTCGAAGGCGTCCTCGGCGGTGATCGGCTCGCCGGTCAGTAACAGCTCCATTCCCACCTTGCGCGGCAGTTGCTGCACGATCCGGAATACCCCGCCGGCGGCCGCGACCAGTCCGCGCTTGACCTCCGGCAGGCCGAACTTGGCCCGCTCGTCGGCCACCACCAGGTCGCTGGCCAGCGCCAGTTCGGTGCCCCCGCCCAGCGCCGTGCCGTTGACCGCCGCGATGGTGGGCTTGTCGATGAAGTGGTGCACGTAACCGGCGAAGCCCCACTCGCCATGGTCGGGGTGGTAGAGGTTTTCCCGGCGGGAGATCGCCTTGAGGTCGGCGCCGGCGCAAAACGACTTGTCGCCGGCGCCGGTGATCACCACGGCCCGCACCTCGGGGTCGTGCTGCGCCTCGTCGAGCGCGTCGCCCACGCCGATGCTGACGGCACCGTTGACCGCGTTGCGGGCCTCGGGCCGGTTGATGGTGATCACCATGACGTTGCCGCGGCGCTCGACCAACACCGCCGGCGCCTCGGCGTCGGTCACAACAGCTCCACGATGGTGGCGTTGGCCTGGCCACCACCCTCGCACATCGTCTGCAGACCGTAGCGAATTCCCTTGTCCCGCATGTGATGCAGCAGCGTGGTCATGATCCGCGCGCCGGAACCGCCCAGCGGGTGACCCAGTGCGATGGCCCCCCCGTTGGGGTTCAGCTTCTTCTCGTCGGCGCCAATGTCTTTCAGCCAGGCCAGCGGGACCGGGGCGAACGCCTCGTTGACCTCGTAGGCGCCGATGTCGCCGATGGACAGGCCGGAGCGCTTCAGCACCTTCTGGGTGGCCGGGATGGGCGCGGTCAGCATGATCACCGGGTCGGCGCCGGCCAGGGTCGCGGTGTGCACCTTCGCAATCGGCTTGAGGCCCAGCTCTTTCGCCTTCTCGGCCGACATGAACAGGATCGCGGCCGAACCGTCGGAGATCTGCGACGAGTTCCCGGCGTGAATCACGCCGTCCTCCTTGAACGCCGGCTTCAGCGACGCCATCTTTTCCATCGGGGTGCCGCGGCGGATGCCCTCATCCTTGAGCACCACATTGCCCTCAGAGTCCTTGATGCCCACTATCTGGTCGTCGAATGCGCCCGAATCCTGTGCGGCCGCGGCCTTTTCGTGCGAGCCCAGCGAGAACTCGTCGAGCGCGGTGCGGTCGAAACCCCACTGCTCGGCGATCATCTCCGCGCCGATGCCCTGGTTGGGGATCCGCCCCTGGTAGCGGTCCAGGAAGGTCTGCGGGTAGGGCCGCCCGCCGTTGGCCAGCGACGAACCCATCGGGGTGCGCGACATCGACTCCACCCCGCCGGCCACCACGACGTCGTAGTGCCCGGCCACCACGCCGGCCGCCGCGAAGTGAATGGACTGCTGGCTCGAGCCGCACTGGCGGTCGACGGTCACCCCCGGGACGCTCTCCGGCCAGCCGGCCGCCAGCAGGGCGGTGCGGCCGATGTCGAGGGCCTGCTCGCCGGCCTGCATGACGCAGCCCCAGATGACGTCGTCGACGAGCTCGGGATCGACGCCCGCCCTTTCCACCAACCCGTTGAGCACCTGCGCGGACAGGTCGGCCGGGTGCACCCCGGAAAGGCCGCCGTTGCGCTTGCCGATCGGTGAGCGCACTGCCTCGACGATGACGGCTTCAGCCATGGTTGTGTCTCCTTTGACGCTAGAACCTCGGGTATCGGTGAAAGTGAGCCTTGCGTCGATTGTCAACCAACGCGTTGGGAGGTCGCGGGCGGGGGTGGTTTTGGGCGATCAGCTGGCCTTCCGATTGCCAGCTCTTCGGCACACCGTCATGTGCGGTTCAACTTTCCGCGAGCCTCGGCGACGTAGGGTGCCCCGGGTGAGCACCCCTTCACCCGGCCCAGGCTGGTGGCTGGCTTCGGACGGCAATTGGTATCCCCAGCAATGGGAGAGCACGTTTGTCTCCTACACGAACGAATCCCTGCAGGCGGTGCTGGATGAGGCGAACCGCCTCACGCAGGCCTACGGCCAACAGGGTTGGGAGATCGTGGGCTCGTCGGTGCAACGCACCCAGGTTGCCCGCGGCTTCAAGGACTACGACAAGGGCGGGGACCACTACTTCGAGTGGAGCATCGTCTGCACCCTGAAACGGCCCGTCGCCCCGGGTGACCGCACAAGCACCGAGATTGCCGCCGTGGTCGCGATCGAGCCAAAACCGCGACCGTGACGGCAATCTCGTGCAGCGAGCCTCAGCCGGCGGGGTATCCGACCGATTTGATCTCGGTGTACTGGTCGAAACCGGCGACACCGTTCTGGCGTCCCACACCGCTGTACTTGTAGCCACCGAACGGGGTGTCGGCGCCGTACGGCGCGCCGCCGTTGACGCCCATGAAGCCGGCCCGGATTCGCCGGGCCACGGCCAGCGAGTGCTCCAGCGAGCCCGACATCACGTTGCCCGCCAGTCCGTACTTGCTGTCGTTGGCGATCCGGATCGCGTCCTCCTCGTCGTCGAACGGGATCACGGCCAGCACCGGCCCGAAGATCTCCTCCTGGGCGATCGTCATCGAGTTGTCCACGTCGACGAAAAGCGTTGGCCGCACGAAGTATCCCTTGTCGAAACCGGTGGGCGCGTCGGGTCCGCCGACGAGCGCCGTCGCGCCCTCCTCGACGCCCTTGCGGATGTAGCCCATCACGCGATCGCGTTGTACCTCCGAAATCACCGGGCCGCACAGCGTTCCCGCGTCCTGCGGGTCGCCGCACGTGACGTTCTCGTAGATGCTCTTCAGAATCTCCACGCCCTCGTCGTAGCGGGACCGCGGCAACAGCATCCGGGTGGGATTCGCGCAGCCCTGGCCGGCGTGCATGCACGGTGCGATGCCGATGGCGCACGCCATGCCGAAGTCGGCGTCCTCGAGCACGATGGTGGCCGACTTGCCGCCCAGCTCCAGGAACAGCCGCTTCATGGTGGCCGCGCCCTTTTCCATGATCCGCTGCCCGACCACGGTCGACCCGGTGAACGAGATCAGGTCGACCTTCGGCGACAACGTAAGCTCTTCGCCCACAAAGTGATCCGATGCGGTGACGACGCTCACGACGCCCGCGGGGATGTCGGTCTTCTCCGCGATCAGCCGGCCCAGGCGGGTGGCGTTGAACGGGGTGTTCGGGGCCGGCTTGAGCACCACGGTGTTACCGGTCGCCAGCGCCTGGCCGAGCTTGTTGATGGTGACCTCGAACGGGAAGTTCCACGGCACGATCGCGCCGACCACCCCGACCGGCTCGCGCCACACCTTGCGGCTGGTGAGCGTGCCGGTGAGGCTGATGACCTTGTCACCCAGGTCGGTCTCCCAGGCGTACTCGTCGATCAACCGGGCGGGGTAGCGCAGCCCGTCTTCCAGTGGGGCGTCCAGCTGCGGCCCGAACGTGATGGCCCGCGGCGAACCGACCTCGAGGATGAGCTCCTCGCGCAGCTCTTCCTTCTCCGATTCGATCGCCTCGTGCAGCTGCAGCAGGCAGCGCTTGCGCAGCTCGCGGTTCGTCGACCAATCGGTCTCGTCGAACGCGCGCCGGGCGGCGTCGATCGCCCGGTGCATGTCCTCCTTGGAGGCGTCGGCGACCTCCCCGAGCGGCTCCTCGGTGGCCGGGTTGATGTTGGTGAAGGTGCCGGACTGCCCGTCGACGAGCTTGCCGTCGATCATCATCTTCGGCTCGAAGCGGACCTTTACAGCCTCAGTCATATCTGTCACTCTCTTCTGGATCGTGGAGGGGCTACAGAGAGCCTTACCGGAAACTAGCCGATTGGCAAGCTGCTACCGCTGCCGGGCTGGCTATTGGGGGTCGAACAGCACCGGCACCGAGGTCGGCGAGCGGAAAACCTGGCCCCGAATGTGCGGGTCGTCGGCGTCGGGGTCCAGCCGCAGGTTGGGCAGCCGGTCGAGCAACAGGTTGATGGCGGTGCGCATCTCCAACCGCGCCAGGTGCATGCCGAGGCATACGTGCACGCCGTGCCCCCAGCCCAGGTGCGCCCGGGGCGAGCGGAAGATGTCGAACGCGTCCGGGTCCGGGTAGCGGTCTTCCTGCCGGTTGGCGGAGCCCAGCATCGGCATCACCGTCGACCCGGCCGGGATCGGCACCCCGCCGAGTTCGGTGTCGCGGGTCGCGACCCGGGTGATGGTCAGCAGCGGCGGTTCCCAGCGCACCCCCTCCTCGATGGCCTGCGGCAACAGCGACCGGTCCGCGCGGATGGCGTCCAGTTGCGCGGGATCCGACAGCAGCGCCAGCAGCAGGCTGCCCAACGACCGGTACGTGGTCTCCACCCCGGCGGGCAGCAGTAAGCGCAGGAAGGAGTAGATCTCCTCGTCGTCGAGCTTCTCCCCGTCGATCTCCGCCTGGGCCAGGGCGCTGATCAGGTCGTCCTTCGGTTCGGCGCGGCGGGCCGCCAGGATCGGCGCGAAGTAGTCACACAGCGCGGCCGACGCGGCAAGGCCGCGTTCGGGATTCAGGATCCAGCTCAGCAACGAGATGGACCACCGCTGAAACTGCGGGTAGTCCTCCTCCGGCAGGCCCAGCAGGCCCGCGATGATCTGGCTCGGGTAGTCGAAAGTGAACTCCCTGACCAGGTCGGCCTTGCCGTTCGCCGCGAACTTGTCGATCAGGCTGTTGCCCACCCGGCCGACCAACTCGTCTTCCCACCGCGCCAAGGCCTTCTGCGAGAAGGCCTTTGACACCAGCGACCGCAACCGGCCGTGCACCGGCTCGTCCATGCCCAGCATGACGCGCTCCCCCAGCACCGGGCCGAACGCGGCGATGACCGCCGCCGACGAGAACGTCTCGTTGTCGCGCAGCATCTGCTGGGCTTCCTCGTGGCGGTACACGATGAAGACCGGTTTGGATTCCTCGTGCGGCATGCCGGAGGTGTCCAGCCGCTGAATGGGTTCCTCGCGGCGCAGCCGCGCCAGTTCCGTGTACGGGTCGCGCACGTCGCCGGAGACGGCGTCGTCGAAGGCGCCGAAGTCTTCCAGGTCGTCGAATAGCTGTTCCATGCCTACCCCTCTAGTCCCCTTGAGTTTCCTTGCGGCGCTTGGCCGCCAGCGCGGTCAGGCGTTGCAACGCCGGCTGAGGCAGCACGCGCGCCGCGAATACCATCGCCCGCTGGGCCGCCGTCAGCGGCCACGCCCCGTCCCGCATCGACCCCTGCCTGGGTATGCCGAGCACGACCCGCGACATGTGGTGCATGCCGGCGGCCGGAAGAATCCTGTTGGCGGCCAGCAGCATCGACGCATCCGGCCCAATGCCACGGCGGCGGAACGGGGCCCGGTCGTCGAGCGCCTTGAGCAGGCCGTCGGTGAACTTCTCGGGTGGCCTGGCGAGTTTCATCGCGGCCCGGCCCCGGCTGTTCATCGTGTTGTGCAGCCGGGCGTACGGGCCGCCGAAATCGCGGTTGTCGGTGGTGCCCGCGTCGGTGATGATCTCGGTGTCATACGTGCCGGCGACCAAGACGGTGACGCCCAGTCCGAACGGCGCGATCTCGCACGCCATGGCCTCACCCCAACGCTCCAGCGCTCCCTTGGCCGCCGAGTACGGGGCGGTGGCCGGCTGCCCGCGCACGCCGGCCGCGCTGGACACCAGCACGATGCGCCCCTCGCCGGCAGCCCGCATCGACGGCAGCAACGCCTGGGTGAGCGCGACGGGCCCCAGGACGCTGGTGGCGAACATGTTCTGCCACAGCGCCATATCGGTCTCCTCGACCATCCCTGCGGCCGAGATCCCGGCGTTGTGAACCAGCGCATACGGCGCGCCGACGGTTTCTTCGACGGCCTTGGCGGCCACGGATATCGACGCGGGGTCGAGCAGGTCCAGCTGCACGCCGATCAGCCGGTCGTCCTCCTCGCCCGCCCCTGTGGCCGCCCGAAGCGCCGGCATGCCGCAGTCGGGCGTGCGCATGGCGGCGACCACGCGCCACCCCTCGCGGTACAACCGCACCGCCGAGGCGAAGCCCAGCCCGCGGGACGCGCCGGTGACGACGACGCCGCGCGGCTCAGCCATGCGCGCTCGGGGTTGCGCAGGCACCGACACCCGGCGGCGGTGGATCGACGTGCGGACGCCCGTTGGGCTCCCCGCTCGCCCAGGTAGACCAGATGCCGACCGAGAACGGGCCCTGCGCGCCGGCCTTCTCGTAATAGCCCTGCGGGTCATACACTTTCGCCTCGGGGTAGGGCCACGGGCACGCGACGGAGGTCGCCGCATGGCTGACCTTGATGACCCAGAACCACGCACCATAGGCGAAGTAGGACACGTTGATGATGGCGAACATCACCAGGAAGGTGCCGAGCACCGGACGCGTCGGGAAGATCCTGGCCTTGGCGGCCAGCTTCTCGGCCACCGACTTACCGGTGTCGTCGCGGTAGCACAGGATCGCCGCGGGCACCATCACGAAGGTCACCGAAAACGACTCCCAGATCAACGGGAATTGGAACGTCGTGCCGGTGAACACCGAGCCCCACGGGATCACCTGGGAGTAGATGTACATGCCCATGTGCACGAGCTGAATCTCCAGCCACGCGTCGAAGACGAAGCCGATCGCACAGGTCAGCAGGCCCAGGCTGACCAACGGGTGGCGCGACACGAAGGCCGTCGGCCCGTACTTGGCCTGTAGCTTGCGCAGAATCCACACGGCCGGGAAGTAGGGCCCGAAATAGAACATCACGTAACCGAAGACGACGAACGGCTCGACGGTCGGCGACAGCGAGACCAGCGGCCAGGACTCCGGCCAATGGATCAGGTCGGGGTTGTACACCGCGAACGGAGACCAGTTCATGATCGGGTCCTGCCACACGATCAGCGTGGTGCACAGGAACATCAGCATCACCGGGCTGCCCGGATTGCGGCGCCATCCCCTGATGAACACCGCCAGCAGCACGAGCAGCATGACGCATGTGGCGATGTGTAGGAAGGTGATGTAGTCCAGGCCGAAGATGAACTTGACGGGGCGGGGCCGGCCCTGCACGTTCGGGTTGGCGACCCGCGGGTCGAGGGCGACGCGACAATTCGCGATGAAGAAGAGCGCGAAGGCCGCCAGCGCAGCGCCGGCGATCCAGCCGCCCCAGCCGCGCTTCGCAGGGCGAGCTGCCGACTTCTCTTCCGCGACAATCGGTATGGACTGTTCCGTCGACATCAGCCGTCCTCTCCGAAGCGATCGACCAGATGCGAGTTGGTGCCGTCGGCGTCCAGGGTGCGGGCCACCAGGTAGCCGGCTCCCATCCATGCGCGACGAGTCCATTTCCCGAACGAGACGCGAGTGCCGGGCGCGCCCGAGGCGGCGGGCATCATCTTCACCCGCTCCAGCGCCTCCTTGACGCCACGGGGGCTGAGCGGGTGGGCGTCGGCGAACGCGCGGACGAGGGTGGCGGCGACGTCGCGGTTGACCACCGACACGCAATACTCGGGACGGCTGCCGTCGTACTTCTTCGCATACCGGTCGAGGAATTCCTGACCGAGCCGGTTCGCCTCGTCGTACTGGTCCACCCCGACCCAACCCATGAACGCGTTCCACATGATCGGGTTCACCCAGGCGTTCTGAAAGGCGGTGGTGGTGAACCGCGGTGGGTCCCAGTTCACGGCTTCCAGCGCGGGGTTGATGAAGACGATGCCGAAACCGAAGCCCAGATGCACGATCGCCTGGGACTTGGCTTCGTGCAGGGTGCTGACGGCATCGTTGATGTCTTGCGCGGTCTGGGCGATCGCCGCCTCCGCGACGATGCGAATCCCCTTGCGCCGGCACGCGCTTCGCAGGTTCTTCAGGTAGCTTTCGCCGATCAGGTTCTGCTCCACGAGGACTCCGATTTCGGAGAAGCCCCGTTTGGCGACGAGGTCGGCGATGAAGATCGGCTCATCGGTCATCGAGCCCTGCGGGAAGGCGAAGGTCCATTCACCCAGCCAGTCATCGGTGCCGGTGACACTGATCGCCGGCACCTTGAACCGCTCCTCGATCGCCTCGCGGGTGGGCACGCAGTTGTCGGTGATGTGCGGCCCGAACACCACCAGGCAGCCCTCGTCGACGAGCTCGCCGAACGCGTCGATGACCGCCTTGACCGAGCCCTTGGGCAGGCCCTCCACCTCGCGGTAGATCATTTGCACGGGGCGATCGATCAGGCCCTGTTCGACGGCTTCTTCGAAGATCAGGTCGAAGCACCGGGTGAAGCTCGCCATCAGTTCTTCGGGGAATCCCGGCGGCAGCGTGAAGTCCATCAGGTAGCCGACCTTGATCGGCTGAGCGCTGCTCTCGTAGGACATCTGACCTCCCGGGTGGCAACATCACGCGCGTCGAACCAGCACAAACCTAATATTTGTTCAGACCCTAGCGGGGGCCTTATGCAGCGTCAATCATTCGCCCGCCGTGCCCAAATAGATGTCGATCATCTCGGCCAGCGCCTTGCCGACCGTCACGTCGTCGGTGAGCGGTCCCGCGATCGCGGCCCGGGCGGCGCAGGGCAAACTCAGCCCTTCCGCGACGAGCCTGCCCGCGGCGATCAGCACCCGCGTCGACGCGACCTCGCGCAGGCCGCCCGTCTCCAGCCGGCGGATGGCCTGCCCGAAGCGCACCAGCTCCGCGGCGGTGGCACCGTCCACGCCCGCCTCGTGCGCGACGATCACCTCCTCGACACCGGCTGCGGGAAAGTCGAATTCGATGGCGACCATCCGCTGACGGGTGGAATCCTTCAGATCCTTCAGCACGCTCTGATAACCGGGGTTGTAGGAGACCACCAGGCCGAACCCGGGCGCCGCGTCCAGCGTGACACCGAGCCGCTCGATCGGCAGCTGCCGCCGGTGGTCGGCCAGCGGATGCAGCACCACGGTGGTGTCCTGCCTGGCTTCCACCACCTCGTCGAGATAGCAGATCGCCCCCTCGCGCACCGCCCGCGTCAGCGGGCCGTCCACCCACACCGTCTCGTCGCCCTGCAGCAGATACCGGCCGACCAGGTCCGCGGTGGTGAGGTCGTCATGACAGGCGACGGTGATCAGCGGCCGGCCGAGATCGTGGGCCATCGCCTCGACAAAGCGGGTCTTGCCGCACCCCGTCGGCCCCTTCAGCAGCAGGGCCAGTCCCTGGCGGTACGCCGCCTTGAAAACGGCTTCCTCGTCACCGATCGCCTTGTAGTAGGGCCGTGCCCCCTCGACGTCGGGCCTCGCGCCGTTCCGTTGAGCAAGCCCGGACTCGTCGGCCATCGCTTCAGTCATGGTGAATGGAGCCTATCGCGGAACAGATGTTTGTTTCAAGCCGCCTGACTGGCCCGTATGGGCGCGACGACGAAATCACGCGGCGCTCACGACACCCTGCGGCGGACCTCGGCCGAACGCAACGCGGACCGGAACAGCGGGCCGATCACACCGGCGAGTTGATCGGGGCGCGCGATCGTCGCGTGCGCGGCGCTACCGAAGACCCGGCGCAACGACTGCACGTCGGTTCCCGCGCCGATGGTCAGGCACACACAGCCGGTGCCGCGGCGGCGGGCCTCGGTCAGGGCGCGCCGCGCGTCGGCGGCGCCGTAGGCCCGCTCATATCCGTGGTCGTATGCGAGCCCGTCGGAAAGCACCACCAGCAACCGCCGTGCGGTGCCCCCGCGCGCCTCCAGCACCGCGGAGCCGTGCCGGATGGCCGCCCCGAGGCGGGAGTACGCGCCGGGTTCAAGGCTGTTGAGCCGCTTCATGACTCGCGCATCGAGGTGATCATCGAACCGCTTGACCGGCACCATGCTCACCGCCCCACGGCCCTGCGAGTAATAGGCGTAGAGCGCGACCCGGTCGCCGAGATCGTGCAGCGCGACGGTGAGGTTGGCGACCGCCACGCGCTGCTGCTCGTGCACGGTGCGCCCGACCGTGCCGGGCTCCGCCGCCGACCCCGACACGTCGAGAAGCAGCAGCACGGACAGGTCCCGGCGGCGCCGCAGGCTGTCCAGGTACACGGCCTCGTCGGGCACCGACCCGGCCAGCACCTCGACGCGGGCTTCGACCGCCGCGTCGATGTCGATGTCGTCGCCCTGCGGCTGCCGGTGCCGGCGGTGCAGGCCCATCCCGAGCCGCGACAACGGGCGGCGCACGCCGATGGCGGCCTCGATCGCATGGGTCGCCGACGCTTTGACCTCGGGCTCGACCTCGCGCACGGTGCACCACGCGGGCCGGTACTTCCGGCGCGCGGCGTCCCATTCCGGATACGCGACGCCGTTCGCGGCACCGAGTGCCGGCCGATCGTCGCCGTCGTCGCGGGCCGTGGCCGCCAGCGACGTCACCGCGTACAACCCGCGCCTGCCGGAGTTCGTCCGATGCGTCGGGGTGTCGGCGCCGGGCGGCCCGCCGCCGCTGCCCGTCTTGCGGGCCGACGAAAGCATCTTCTTGAGCCACTTGCCGATGAAACCGCCGCCGCCGACCGGGCTGGTGAACACGTCCGGGTCGTCGGAATCGTCGACCTCGCCGTCGTCGAGTTCCTCCAACTCCCGCGCGGCACGGTCTCGCGGGACGTGTCCGGCGTTTTCGCCCTCTTGCCGTTCGGCCGCCCGGGCGGACGCGGCCAGCACCTTCGCCGCGCGGATGACGCCGAAATCCGGGGCCGGGTCGTCGATCGCGTCGCGGCTCTCGGCGATCCGCAGCGACGCGGCGGGCGAATCGCTGCGACTCGCCGTGTCCCGGTCGCCCAGTGACACCAACACGTTCGGCAGCAGGCCGGCGTTCGCGACGAGTGCGCGGTGCCCCTCCACCGCCAGGTAACGCCGGGCCAGTCGGGGATGGCGGAGCAGCGGCCGGATGACCTCCGGGTCCAGGCTGCCGGCCGCGATCATCGAGGCGTGCACGGCCACCGCCTCGAGCTGACCGCGCGGGTCCGCGCCGACGTGAATCGTCTGCCCGTCGGTCCACGACGGCTCACCCGGCCGCGACACGGCCACCGCGACGGCGCGCCCCGCGAGCGCCGAGGCGAGCATGCCGAGGCCGGGAGCGCCGGGAACTTCGGTGGACACCCTCAAACTCCGAACGGTTGGACGACGTTGACCAAATATCTGTTCCACCGTAAAGTCCGCTGCGATCGCAGTCAATCGGGCAAGGAGCACATCGTGAGGTTCCTGGTGCCCTCGTCGATCGTGGACGAGGTGTTGGAGGTGTGTGCCCGGCGCGGCGTCAGCGCGATGCCGGGCAACGCCGAGGTCAGCTTCCCCGAACCACGAGGCAGCTGAGGTGCCCGCCGACGCCGACGTTGACCGGCTATCCGCTCAACCGTAAAGTCCGGCTAGGTCGCAAATTCACCAGAAAACAAGGAAAAGTGGACTTTTCATACCCGGCGGAAGTGGAGCAGTTCCGCACCGAGTTGCGCGACTGGCTGGCCGCGAACCTGACCGACGAGCTGGTGGCCGCCCGTCGTCCCGCCGGGCGCGACGACGCCGCAATCGAAATGCTGCGCGCCTGGAGCGCGACGATGGCCGAAGCGGGCTGGGCCGCCGTCTCGTGGCCCCGCGAGTACGGTGGCCGCGGCGCGACGGTGCTCGAGCAGCTGGTCTACACCGAGGAAACCACCCGCGCGCGGGCGCCCATGCCGCTCAACGTGATTGGGCTGAACAACATCGCGCCGGCCATCATGCAATATGGGACCGAATCCCAGAAGCGCACGCTACTGCCCCGCATGATGCGCGCCGACGACATCTGGTGCCAAGGGATGTCGGAACCCGAAGCCGGGTCGGACCTCGCGGCGCTGCGTACCCGCGCGGTGCGCGACGGTGACGACTTCGTCGTCAGCGGCCAGAAGATCTGGACCTCGCTCGGACACCGGGCGGACTGGTGCCAGCTGTATGTGCGCACCGATCCCGACGCGCCCAAGCACAAGGGCATCTCGTGTCTGATCGTCGACATGTCCCTGCCCGGCATCGAAGCCCGCCCGCTGGTGACGCTCAACGGCGAAGCCGATTTCGCCGAGGTCTTCTTCCACGACGTGCGGGTGCCGGCGGACGCGTTGCTCGGGCCGTTGAACGCCGGCTGGCAGGTGGCCACCACCACGCTCAGCCACGAACGGGCCGGGGCCGCAAGGCTATACGCCGAGATGCAGGTGCGGCTCGAGGAACTGGTGGACGACATCGCCGCGCACACCGACGCGCTCGACGACGCCGTGACGCTGCGCCGCCTCGGCGAAATCGCCCTCCGCATCAAGTATCTCGAGGTGCTGTGCCAGCGGTCGATCTCGGCCACGCTGCACGGCGGTGACGCCTTCGGCTCGGCCAGCCTCGCCAAGACGGTGTGGGGCGAGATCGGGCAGGACATGGCCGCCCTGGCCTTCGACGTGCTGGGCACCCGCGGTGCCGGCGCTCCGTGGGCGAACTACCGCCTGACGTCGCGCTCGCTCACCATCGCCGGCGGCACCAGTCAGATCAACAAGAACATCACCGCCCAGCGGGTACTCGGGTTGCCGCGCGCATGAACCTCGAACTCACCGACGAGCAGGCGGCGCTGCGCGACACCACCCGGCGCTTTCTCGCCGAAAAGGCGCCGATATCGCAGCACGTGCGCCCGCTGCTGGACGACCCGACCGGCATCGACGAGGCGGTGTGGCGTGGGCTTGCCGAGCTCGGAACGACCGGCCTCCTGGTCCCGGAGGACCACGGCGGCGCCGGCATGTCGATGGTCGAGGCCGGCATCGTGGCCGAAGAGCTGGGCGCGGCGCTGCATCCGGGACCGTGGTTGTCGACCGCCGTCGCCGCGCCCCGGGCGTTGACCCGGCTCGGCGCGACCGGCGCCGGGGCCGGGCTGCTGACCGGGATCGCCGACGGCACCACCGTCGCCACCGCCTGCCTCCTGGCCGATGCTCCCGTTGCCGCGGCCCGAGGGGAAGCGGGGGGCGTCGTGTTGCGCGGCGAGATCGCCGCGGTGCCCGACGCCGCCGCCGCGGGCGTCTTGTTGGTGGTCGCCGAGGATGACGGCGGGCTTGGGCTGTTCGCCGTGCGAACGGACTCCTCGGGCGTTGCGGTCACGGCCGAACACGGTATCGACCAGACCCGCAAGCGGTTTCGCGTCAAACTCGACGCGGCGCCGGCGGAGCGACTGGCCGCGGCGTCGGCGGAGGACGTCGCGGCGGTGGTCGACGACGTGCTGGTCGCCGCCGCCGCTGACGCCCTCGGTGCGGCGCGCGCCGTCATGAACATCGCGGTCGAATACGCCAAAACCAGAACGCAATTCGGGCAGCCGATCGGCTCGTTCCAGGCGGTTCAGCATCTGTGCGTCGACATGTTCGAGACTGTCGAACTCGCCCGCAGCGGCGTGATCCACGCGCTGTGGGCCGCCGACAACGCCGATCCGGCCGAGCGGCATCTATCCGCGGTACGCACGAAGGCATTCGCCGGGCGGCTGGCCACCGTGGGCGACACGGCCATTCAGGTTTTCGGCGGGATCGGTTACACCTGGGAGCACGACGCGCACCTGTATCTCAAGCGCCTGCTGAGCTGGAGCGCGTTCCTCGGTGGGTCCGACCGGTACCTGACGGAACTCGGTGCGCGCCTTGCGAAGAGGGACCGGCCGTGATGGATATCGACTACCTGCTCACCGCCACCCGCTCGGCGCGCAAGACGCTCGATCTGGATGCCCCGGTCGACCGCGAAGACATTCGGGAATGCCTGCGCATCGGGCTGCAGGCGGCCAACGGCTCCAATCAGCAGTCGTGGCGCTGGCTGGTGATCACCGACCCGGCGTTGCGCGAGGAGATCGCTCGGCTGTACCGCGCGGCCTACCTGCTGCGTGTGGGCGGCCAACTGATCGCCGATTTCGTGCCGGCCGGGACGCCGGAGGGCCGAATCATGTCGTCGACGGAGTGGCTGGTCGAGCACATGGCAAAGGTGCCGCTGCTGGTGATTCCGTGTTACGAGCCGTATCTGCCGCGCATCGAGGGCGACGAATCGTTTCATCAGGCCACGCTCTACGGCTCGATCTTCCCGGCGGTGTGGAACTTTCAGCTGGCGCTGCACACCCGGGGATACGGCACTTGCATCACGACGCTGCACCTGCATCGCGAGCAGGAGGTGCGGGAGTTGCTGGGCATCCCCGAAACCTACGTGCAGGGCTGCCTGCTTCCGGTGGGCCGGCTGCGCGCGGGGCACACGTTCCGGCCGGCCCGGCGCAGGCCGGTCGCCGAGGTGGTCGTGCGCGACGGTTGGGACGGGCCGGGGCTCTAGAATGGGGGCCATTACCGCTGTTAGCAGCGTGTTCGCCGCGCCGGGTCTGATAACCTCTAACAAAGATTTGGTTCGGCGAGAGGGACGAATGCGTATGGTTGTCGAACCGCAGTCGTCCGGAAGCGCGTAGCGCTGACCATGCCCAGAGCGGAGTCCTTGCGAGCCGGCGCCACAGCCGATTTGGGCACGCGCCGGACCGAAATCCTGACCACCGCGGCCTCTTTGATCGCACAGTCGGGGTTGCGAACCTCGTTGCAGGAGATCGCCGACGCGGCGGGAATTCTTCCCGGCAGCCTCTATCACCACTTCGAGTCCAAAGAGGCGATCCTGATCGAGTTGATCCACCGCTATCAGGAGGATCTGGACCGGATCGGGCTTGCCGCGCAAGCGAAGTTGGACAAGGCCGACCCCCGCCCGGTCCCCGAGCAGATCGTCGAACTGGGCTCGGCGATCGCGAACTGCGCCGTGCAGCACCGCGCCGCGCTGCAGATGTCGTTCTACGAGGGGCCGAGCACCGACCCGGAGTTGATGAAGCTGACCCAGCAGCGCCCCGTGGCGATCCAGGAGGCGATGCTGCAAACCCTGCGCGCGGGACGGTGGAGCGGCTACATCAAGCCCGACATCGATCTGCCCACGCTGGCCGACCGGATCTGCCAGACCATGCTGCAGGTGGGCCTTGACGTCATGCGTCACAAGTCCCCCGCCGACCAGGTGGCGGCCCTACTTTGTCGAATCATGTTGCAAGGGTTGGCAACCCGGCCGCCCACCGACTCGGCGCTGGATAGGTCGAATGCCTTGGCGGCCGCTCGGGACGTCATCGAGACCTGGTCGGACGACAGCGACGCCGACCCCAGCGACAAGGCGGCGCACGTCCGGGCGGTGGCGCGGACGGAGTTCGGCCGCAAGGGTTACGAGGCCACCACCATCAGGGACATCGCCTCCGCGGCCGGCCTCGGCACGGGAACCGTCTACCGCGTGATCGGGTCAAAGGACGAACTCCTGGCGTCGATCATGGAATCGTTCGGCCGGAAGGTCGAGGCGGGCTGGGTCGCCGTGCTGCGTTCGAACGCCACGCCGGTCGAGAAGCTGGACGCCTTGAGCTGGGTCAACGTCAATGCGCTCGATCGGTTCTCCGACGAGTTCCGCATTCAGCTCGCCTGGATGCGGCAGTCGCCCCCGGACACCCCCAACCCGGGGTGGCTGTATGCGACGCGACTTCGGCAGATGAAAACGCTTCTTTCCGAAGGCATCCGATCCGGGGAGATCACCGCCGACGCCGCATCCACCGCGATGCTCGCCCGCTGCGTCATCGGCCTGCAGTGGATACCGGAGAACATCCTCGCCGACGTCGGCAAACGCGCCGCGCTCGTGCACGTCCGCGACACCGTTTTGCGTGGCGTCGCGGTTCGTGCGGGGTAGGTGTTGAACCAAAAAACTGTTACCCATACAGTTGGGCAATTAGAACCGCGTTGGCAGTGAACGAGAAGGGGATTTCCATGACTGTTGTCGATCGGTTGCGCTACGACGGCAAGCGGGCTCTCGTCGTTGGCGGCGCCACCGGCATGGGCGCGGCGGCGGCCAAGTCCGCGGCCGAGCTCGGCGCCGAGGTGATCGTGATGGACTACGCGCCGGTGAACTACGACGTCGCCAAGGCCATCCAGGTGGACCTGCGCGATCCCGCGTCGATCGACGCGGCGGTCGAGCAGCTGGACGGGCCGGTCCACGCCCTGTTCTCGGCCGCCGGCATCGCCGACGGGACAACCGACCTGATGGCCATCAACTTCCTCGGCCACCGCCACCTCATCGACCGCCTCCTCGAGCGCAACCAGCTTCCCTCCGGCTCGGCGATCTGCTTCATCTCCTCGGTCGCCGGCATGGGCTGGGAAAACGACCTGGAGCTGCTGACCGAATTTCTCGCCACGCCGGATTTCGCCTCGGCGCAGGAGTGGGTCAAGGCACACGAAGCGGAAGGCATCATCCACTACGGCTTTTCCAAGAAGGTCGTCAACGCCTACGTCGCGACCCAGGGCTACCCGCTGCTGAAGAGGGGCATCCGCATCAACGCGATCTGCCCCGGCCCCACCGACACCCCGCTGGCCCAGGCCAACGCCGACCTCTGGCTCACCTTCGCGCAGGACTACCGCGAGGAGACCGGCTCGAAGGTGCATACCCCCGAGCAGATGGGTGACGTGATGGCGTTCCTCAACAGCGCCGCCGCCTTCGGCATCAGCGGCATCACGCTGCTGGTGGACTACGGGCACACGATGGCCTCGCTCACCAACGCCTACCCGCCGGGCAAGCCGATCATCGACATCATCATGGGGCGGGTGAAGCTCTAGAGACGGGTGCCCGTTTCGGCGCCGGTACCGTCGGGGGCATGGCACGAGTCATCGTCATCGGCGGGCACGGCAAGGTCGCACTGCAGCTGGCCCGCATCCTGACCGAACGCGGCGACGAGGTCAGTTCGGTCTTCCGCAACCCCGAACATTCGGACGACGTCGCGGCCACCGGCGCAAAGCCGGTGGTCGCCGACATCGAGCGCCTGGACACCGACGCGCTCACCGAGCTGCTGACCGGTCACGACGCGGTCGTCTTCTCCGCCGGCGCAGGCGGCGGCAACCCGGCGCGCACGTACGCCGTCGACCGCGACGCGGCCATCCGGGTGATCGATGCCGCCGAGCGGGCGGGCATCCTGCGATTCGTGATGGTGTCGTATTTTGGGGCGGGTCCCGATCACGGTGTCGCGCAGGACAGTTCGTTCTTCCCGTACGCCGAGGCGAAGGCGGCCGCGGACGAACACCTGCGCGCCAGCCGTTTGCACTGGACGATCCTGGGACCGGGCCGGCTCACCCTCGACCCGCCGACGGGCCGAATCGCCCTCGGTGAGGGCAAAGGCGAGGTATCCCGTGCGGACGTTGCGCAGGTGGCCGCGGTCGCCCTGGAAAACAACGCGACGATCGGCCGGACCATCGACTTCAACAACGGCGACGTCCCGATCGCGGCGGCGTTGAAGGGCTGACTAAACTGCATCTCGCAGCTGGTCTGCCGTCGCCGCACCACGCGACTTCGGCATCGAGCGAGGCGGGTTGGTAACGCTTCGCGAGAGGGAACCCGGTGAGAGCCCGGGACTGTCCCGCAGCGGTATGCAGGAACGACCGCCGTCAAAAGCACTGGTCGCAAGACCGGGAAGCGACGGCCATTAGGAACACCAATCGGGGTGTGCGCCTGCGAGTCCGAAGACCTGCCAGCTGTGCCGGGCGCGCCGCGCCCGGCGGCTCATCGCCTCGTGGAATGGGCGTTCGGCCGCGACGGTTGAGATGCGTGTACCTTGCGCACCGCAGCCGGATCGGCTTGCGTCCGCATGGCGGTGACCACCCCGTCGATTGAAGGACGAAAATACCGTGATCTCCCAACCATTCACCGCCACGGTCGTCGGCTCGCCCCGCATCGGCCCGAAGCGCGAACTCAAACGCGCCACCGAGGGGTACTGGGCCGGACGCACCAGCCGGTCCGAGCTGGAATCGGTCGCCGCGACGTTGCGCCGCGACATGTGGGCCGGCCTCGCCGCCGCCGGCCTGGACTCGGTGCCGGTGAACACCTTCTCCTATTACGACCAGACGCTGGACACCGCCGTCATGCTCGGCGCCCTGCCGCCCCGGGCCGCACGGGTCCCCGACGATCTGGATCGCTACTTCGCCGCAGCCCGCGGCAATCCCGACGTCGCGCCGCTGGAGATGACCAAGTGGTTCGACACCAACTACCACTACCTGGTCCCCGAGATCGAGCCCTCGACCACCTTCTCGCTCAACCCGGACAAGGTGCTCGCCGAACTGAAAGAGGCTCTCGCGCAGGGGATCCCCGCCCGCCCCGTCGTCATCGGACCGATCACCTTCCTGCTGTTGAGCAAGGCGGTCAACGGCGGCGGCGCACCGATCGAGCGACTGCAGGAACTCGTGCCCATCTACTCGGAGCTGTTGGGGCTGCTCGCCGCCAACGGCGCGCAGTGGGTGCAGTTCGACGAGCCGGCGCTGGTGACCGACATCTCCCCCGACGCCCCGGCCTTGGCGGAGGCCGCGTACAACGCGCTGGGCAAGGTGACCGACCGGCCGGCCATCTACGTCGCCACCTACTTCGGTGATCCCGGCGCATCGCTGGCCGGTCTGGCCCGCACCCCGGTCGAGGCGATCGGCGTCGACCTCGTTTACGGCGCCGACACCGCGGTGGCGGGCATACCGGAGCTGTCCGGCAAGACCCTGGTGGCCGGCGTCGTCGACGGGCGCAACGTGTGGCGCACCGACCTGGAGGCCGCGCTGAACAAACTGACCACCCTCCTGGGTTCGGCTGGCACGGTTGCGGTTTCGACGTCGTGCTCCACGATGCACGTGCCGTATTCGCTCGAACCCGAGGCCGACCTGGACGACGCGCTGCGCAGCTGGCTGGCGTTCGGTAAGGAGAAGGTCGCCGAGGTGGTGACGCTCGCGCGCGCCCTGCGCGAAGGGCGCGGCGCGGTCGCCGACGAGATCGCCGCGTCCAACACCGCGGTGGCCTCCCGCAAGAGCGACCCGCGGCTGCACAACGACCGGCTGCGGGAACGCATCGAGGAGATCGTCGCCACCGGCACCCACCGCGGCGACCCGGCGTCACGTCGTGCCCGCCAGGACGAGCGGTTGCGCCTGCCGGCGCTGCCGACCACAACCATCGGCTCCTACCCGCAGACCGCCGCGATCCGCAAGGCGCGCGCCGCGCTGCGGTCCGGCGAGATCGACCAGGCGGAGTACGAGAAGCGGATGCGCAAGGAGATCGCCGACGTCATCGCGCTGCAGGAGGAGCTGGGTCTCGACGTGCTGGTGCACGGCGAGCCGGAACGCAACGACATGGTGCAGTACTTCGCCGAGCAGCTACAGGGCTTCTTCGCGACGCAGAGCGGCTGGGTGCAGTCGTACGGCAGCCGCTGCGTGCGTCCGCCGATCCTCTACGGCGACGTCATTCGCACCCACCCGATGACCGTCGACTGGATCTCCTACGCGCAATCGTTGACCGACAAGCCGGTCAAGGGCATGCTGACCGGTCCGGTCACGATCCTGGCGTGGTCGTTCGTCCGCGACGACCAGCCGCTGGCCGACACCGCCAACCAGGTGGCGCTCGCCATCCGCGACGAAACCGTGGACCTGCAATCCGCCGGCATCGCCGTCATCCAGGTCGACGAGCCGGCGCTGCGGGAGCTGCTGCCGCTGCGCCGCGCGGATCAGGAGGACTACTTGCGTTGGGCCGTAGGTTCTTTCCGGCTAGCCACCTCCGGCGTCGATGACTCCACCCAGATCCACACCCACCTGTGCTACTCGGAATTCGGCGAGGTGATCGGGGCCATCGCCGACCTGGACGCCGACGTGACGTCCCTCGAGGCGGCGCGCTCACACATGGAGGTGCTCGACGACCTCAACTCGGTCGGCTTTTCCAACAGCGTCGGTCCGGGCGTCTACGACATCCACTCGCCCAGAGTGCCGAGCACGAAGGAAATGGCGGAGTCGTTGCGCGCGGCGCTGAAAGCCGTTCCGGCGGAACGGCTGTGGGTCAACCCGGACTGCGGCCTGAAGACACGAAATGCCGACGAGGTCACCGCTTCACTGCAGAACATGGTGGCCGCGGCGCGGGAGGTCCGAGCGGGCGCCTGACCGCGAGCGTCACGCCAGCGTGGCCCTCGGGTGCCACCGTCACTCTGGCGTGACGCTCGGCGCCTCGTCCGAAAGCACTTCAACGGGAACGTCGTCAGCCCACGGTTGCCGGGTCACCATGTCGGCGACGCGGACGATGCCGCGCTCGAACTCGCCCGTCGCCGCGTCCACCAGCCGGTAGGCCTGCACCTGTTTGTGGATGGGCTGCGCGTCGAGCAGCACCACCCGCACCTCCCCCGGCTCGAAATGGCAGCGCTCCTGCAGCGCGGTGATGAGCTGCTCGTTGTGCATGTGGCCGTCGCCAAAGTTCCAGCCGATGGCGGTGCTGCAGATGCGTTCGCCGTCGGTGAGGACGTAGTCGTCCTCGTTCTGGCCCGCCATCGCGCGGTGCGCGAGGGTGAACAGCGCGCGGCCGTGAGTGTTGAAGCCGCGGAACGCATATCCCATGAAGAGCGGGATCTGCGCGGCCTCCGGGCTGCCGTAGAACCGCTCGAGCTGGGCCTGCGGCATGCTCGCGATCGCCACGATGCCCCTGGCGATCTTGTCGCTGGCCGATCCTTTGATGCACCACAGCGTGGTGTCCCAGTTGCCGGCGTAGTACCGCATCCCCGGCAGGAACGAGATCTTGCGGGGGAACATGTTGCCCAGCAAGACGATTCCCGCGATGACGACGAACAGTATCGCCACCACCACCGGGTGCCTCAGATCGCGCAGGCCCGGTCGCGCGTGCGCGACGAACAGCGACAGCACGCCGAAGATCATGAAGACGTTCCACTCCAGCGGCACGCCCATCGGTATCGACACCAGGATCCCCAGGTGGAAACAGACCATCACGATGGCCGCGATCGTGATCGGCCAGCCGCTGTGGCAGAAGAACAACGGCAGCGGCACCAGCATCTCGATGGCGGTGCTCAGGTGCGCCAGCCATCGCGACAGCCGGCCGGGCCGCAGGTCGTCCGGGAACTTCTCGAAGAATTGCCGCTTGAGCCAGCGGGGCCGCACCAGCGGATTGTTGGACATCATCGTGGAGATCACGAACGGGAAGTGCTTGTTGAGCTTCGACGTGGCGGCGCCCATCCAGATGACCAGGAACACCACCTTCGACCCGACGATCATGTCGACCCCGCCGAAGAGGAAGGTCACCGCCATCGTCGCGTACACCTCCCCGCGGGCGGCCAGGAAGATCACCTTGTCACGAAGCCCGACCACGGCGAGCAGCAACAGGATGAGCACGATCTTCCACGCCGGCAGCAACCCGATCGTCGTACCGAGCTCGGGTATCGGTCCGGTGCCGTCGGCGAACAGCGCGCTCAGGGTCACCAGCAAAAACAGCGCGTAGAGCGCGACGTCGATCGGCTTGCGCTTGGTGCCCCTCGTCAGCGGGACCCGGTCCGGCCACGGTGGCAGCCGGATGGTGCCGAACCGCATCCAGTACAGGATCGACCCCATCGGCGGGAAGAACCGGTTGTTCAGCGGGCCGAAGCCACAGCCCAGCCCGATCACCTCGAAGAGCATCGTGTACAGCACGACCTTTTCGAACACGATCGGCTCCGACCACCAGGACGCGACGTGGGTGAACCCGCCGAGTCCCTTGGTGGCCGAGGCGAACAGCCAACCGCCGAGGATGTAGAGCAGGATCTTGACGACGTAGAACAGGTGCAGCGCGACCGGCGTGCCGAAGCCCACCTCGGCCCAGTGCTTGGCCATCGGGCGGATCTTCTCGCTACGGGTGCCCTTGTTCCACTCGGCCATGTCGAGCTGCGGCAGCTCAGGCTTGAGAAATCCCATGGTGGTCAGATTAGAACGTGTTCTAGGCGAACCGCACTCAAGCCGGGCAACAATCCTTTGCCTGTGCCCTCGCCGCCGGATAGCGTGAAACCCGGATCGGCGCGGCTCGCTAGGAGGCGTCCATCATGAGCAGGCTTTTCGTTTCCATATCGGCTGCGGTGCTGGTCGCCGCCGCCGCACCGATCGCGGTGGCCCGAGCCGACGCGCCGGCACCCGGCGACGGGTGCGCGACGCTGCACGCGACCACCCAGGACGGCAACGGCAGGACGATGTGGTGCAACCCCACGATGACCGGCGCCCACAACCTGGTGTGGCAGTACGGCGGGCCGGCGCCCAGCCCGTAACGGCTTTCCCACTCGAGGGTGAACTGAGGGCGTTCAGCGCGAACTGAGGGCGAGAAATCCGCGAAGACTCCGCCCTAGCCGCACGCTCAAAGCCGTGACCGCACACCCGATTTCGGTCACCCGAAGATGCCCGGCGGGGTCGCCGGCCCCCGCCGCAGAGCCTCTGGGTAAACGCGTGGATTGAGCGCATCCAGCGCGCCGGCCCGCAGGCCGGCCAAAGAATCGACGGCGTCCAGAAACCGTTGCCGCTCGGCGGGTTCCACGACGTCGCCGGCCAGCTGGGTGAACTTCTCCACGTACTGCGGGCGCCGGAACGGCCGCGCGCCCAGCGGATGCGCGTCGGCGACGGCCAACTCGTCGGAGATCACCTCCCCGCCGCGTAGCGTGATCTCGGCGCGCGCCCCGAACGCCTTCTGCGCCGGGTCGCTCGAGTGGTAGCGGCGCGTCCACTCCGGGTCCTCGACCGTGGAGATCTTGCGCCACAGCTCGATCGTGTCGGGCCGGTGCGCCCGTTCCGCGGCGTAGGAGCGTTCGTGGTGCCATACCCCGTCCTGCAGGGCGACGGCGAAGATGTACGGCAGCGAATGGTCGAGCGTTTCCCGGGAAGCGTCCGGATCGAACTTCTGCGGATCCCCCGAGCCCGTTCCGATGACGACGTGGGTGTGGTGGCTCGTGCGCAGCACGATGGTCTCGACCTGACCGAGGTCGGGTATGCGCTCGCGCAGCCGCCGGGCCAGGTCGATCGGCGCCTGGCTTTGGTATTCCGCGGAGTGCTCCTTGGTGAAGCTGTCTCCGATGGCGCGCTTGGGTTCTCCGGGGGCGGGCAGCGGCACGTGGTATTCGCGCTCGGGTCCGCCCAGCAGCCAGGCGATTACGCCGTCCTCGCCCTCCCAGATTGGGGCGGGCGATCCCTCGCCGCGCATGGCCCGGTCCACCGCCTCGATGCCGACCTTGCCCGCGTGCGCCGGGGCGAACGCCTTCCAGCTGGAGATCAGCCCCTTGCGGGATTGGCGGGTGCTGGTGGTCAGGTGCAGCGCCTGCCCGACCGCCTGGTAGATGGTCTCGGTGTCCAGCTTCAGCATGGTCCCGATGCCGGCGGCCACCGCCGGACCCAGATGCGCGACGTGGTCAATCTTGTGCTCGTGCAAGCAGATTCCACGGGAGAGGTCGATCTGGATCTCGTAGGCGGTCGCCAGGCCGCGGATCAGGTCGGCGCCGCCGATGCCCAGCTGCTGGGCGACCGCGACCAGCGGGGGGATGTTGTCGCCGGGGTGGGCGTACTCGGCGGCCAAAAACGTGTCGTGAAAGTCGAGTTCGCGCACCGCGACGCCGTTGGCCCACGCCGCCCACTCCGCCGAGTAGGTGCCGTCGACGCCGAATACGTTGGCGCCGCGGGCCGCGGGATGGGCCAGCGCCTGCCGCCGCGCCACCGTCACCGGTCGACGCAACACCGCGGCCGCGCTGACCGCCGCGTTGTCGATGATCCGATTCGCCACCATCTCCGCGGTTTCCGCCTCGACGGCCACGGGATCGGCTGCGACTTCGGCGATCTTGGCCGCCAGGTGTTCGGCGCGGGGGAAGTCGTCCGAGCTGCGCCGCGCCCGAACCGTATGCATCAACACAAGTCCGCACCCTATGACCAACGCGCGCAGAAATCTGCGTTAACCCGCCACCACCGGCACCGCCCGCGGTGTAGTTTGCTGCTGGGGCGGAACGAGGTTGAGGAGTCAGCCGTGTCAGAGGTCGATTACTGCGTGGTCGGAGCGGGATTCGCCGGTTTGACGGCCGCCCTGCGGCTGAAACAGGCCGGCCATTCGGTGGCCTTGCTGGAGGCGCGCGATCGGGTGGGGGGCCGCACCTTCACCGAGTACCGCCCGGACGGCACCTGGATCGATCGTGGCGGCGCGTGGATCGGGCCGGGCCAGGACCGCATCTATGCGTTGATGAACGAGTTCGGTGTGCCGGAGTACAAGCAGCACAATGACGGCGACGCGATGATGATCGTCGGCGGCAAGAAGCACCGCTACGGCGGAACCATTCCGTGGACCATGAGCCCGTGGGCGGTCGCCAACCTCGGGATCGGCCTGGTCGCCATCGAGGAGATGTGCAAAGCCATTCCGCGCGAGGCCCCGTGGGAGGCGAAGAAGGCCAAGGAGTGGGACCGAATCAGCATCGGGGAATGGATCAACAACAAGACGGCGTCCAAGCAGGCCGCCGAGATGCTGGACATGGCCTTCGCCGGCCTCTACACGTCGGCGGCGTCGGAGACGTCGCTGTTGTGGGGGTTGCTCCAGACGGCGTCGGCCGGCGGGCTCACGTTCGCGATCTCGGGCAAGGGGGGCTCCCAGGATGCCCGCCCCGTCGGCGGGATGGGCGCCATCTACGGCCCAATCGCCGCGGAATTGGGTGACGCGCTACATCTTTCGCAGCCGGTCCGGCAAATCGCTCAGGATGCCGACGGCGTGACCGTCACCGCCGCCGACTTGACGGTGCGGGCGCGTCGCGTCATCGTCGCCATTCCGCTCGCGGTCGCCACCTCGATCGTTTACGAGCCGATGCTCCCGGTGGACCGCGCGCTGCTGCACCAGCGCATGCCGAGCGGCGCGGTCATCAAGACGTCCATCATTTACGACGAGCCGTTCTGGCGCGCCGACGGGCTCTCGGGTCAATCGGCCGCGCCGGGATCCCTGGCCAGCCTGACGATCGACGCCTGCACCGACACCGGCAACCCCGGGGTCATGTGCGTCATCACCGAAGGCCCCGCGGCGCGCCGGCTGACAAAGCTCGACGAGGCCGAGCGCAAAGCGGCCATCATCGGCGAGGTGGTCGACCGATTCGGCGATAAGGCCAGATCGCCGTCGGAATATCACGAGCAGAACTGGACCGTCGAGCGCTACTCCGGCGGCGGGATGATCGGCCACGCGCCGCCCGGCGTGCTGACCGAATTCGGCTACACCCTGCGCGAGCCCTGCGGCCGCATCCACTGGGCCGGAACCGAGAGCTCGGCCGTCATGTGCGGGTGGATCGACGGCGCGATCCGCTCCGGCGAGCGCGCCGCGACCGAGGTCCGGGAGGCCGAGACCGCCGCGGTCGCCTGACCCCAGCTAACCGGCCTGCTTAGCGGGCGGCCGGTAGAAGATGACCAGCTGGCCGATCGCGCCGGCCAGGCCCAACCCCACCGAGATCAGCAGGCCGCGCCAGCCGTCCATCCAGTTGTGGCCGAACACCACATAATCCAGGCTGATCTTTCCCGCGCCCAGGGTGGCGATGGCGATGGCGCTGACCGCCAGGACCAGGTTGTACTCCCAGCCCTCCTTGACGATGAAGAATCCGTTGGCGCGGTGCACGGTCCAGGCCGCGACCAGCATCAACGACACGAAGCCCGCCGCGGGGATCGGGGTGAGCAGCCCGGCGGCCAGGCCCAGACCGGCGGCCATCTCGGTGGTGGCGGCCACGGTGGCGTGGAACTTGCCCGGCTTCATGCCGATGCTTTCGAACCACCGCGCGGTGCCCGGGATGCGGCCGCCACCGAAGAACTTGTTGTAGCCATGCGCGGCCAACGTCACGCCCAACACCAGCCGCAGGATCAGTAACCCGACGTCGTAGGGAGTCATACCTGCAAACCTAGATCATGGTGCTCCCCCGACAACAGGAGCGCCGAGCGGCCAGTCCACGTCCGTGTGGGACCATTGCGGGCGTTCCGGGCCATCAGCAACAGATCACGAGGGGGTGCACCACGGCTCGTATCGCACGAGGCAGCGGCGCCCGCCGTGACGCGTCCGGGTCCGCTTCCGACGGGCAATCCGTGGTGTTGTTGGACGGCACAGCGAATCACCCCCGAGAGCTGCTGGGCAACAAGGGCCACGGCATCGAGGCGATGCGCCGGCACGGTCTGCCGGTGCCCCCCGCGTTCTGCATCACCACCGAGGTGGGCCTGCGCTACCTCGCCGACCCCCGGGCGACGATGGACGCGATCTGGGACGACGTGCTGCACCGGATGAACTGGCTGGAGGCGCAGACGTCGCGCACGTTCGGGCGGGGCCCGCGTCCGTTGCTGGTCAGCGTCCGCTCCGGGGCGACCCAGTCGATGCCGGGCATGATGGACACGATCCTGGACCTCGGCATGAACGACGACGTGGAGCAGGCGCTGGCCGCGGCCGGGACCGCGGCGTTCGCCCGCGACACCCGCCAGCGGTTCGACCGCATGTACCGGCGCATCGTCGGCCCGGACGAGGTGCCCAACGACCCGTATGCCCAGCTGCGCGCCGGCATCGAGGCGGTGTTCGCCTCATGGAACTCGCCTCGTGCGGTCGCCTACCGCGCCCACCAAGGCGTCGACGATCTCAGCGGCACCGCGGTGGTGGTGCAGGCGATGGTGTTCGGCAATTTCGGCCCGAATTCCGGTGCGGGCGCTTTCATTTCACGCAACCCCATTTCCGGCGACAACGCACCCTTCGGCGAATGGCTGCCGGGCGGGCAGGGTGACGACGTGGTGTCCGGGTCGGTCGACGTCGAGCCGATCACCGCCCTGCGCGACGAACAGCCGGCGGTCTACGACGAGCTGCTGGACGCCGCAGGCAGATTGGAGCGGCTCGGCGCCGACGTGCAAGAGATCGAGTTCACCGTCGAAGAGGGCAGGCTGTGGCTGCTGCAGACCCGGGACGCTGAGCGGTCCGCGCAAGCCGCGGTGCGATTGGCGCTGCAGCTACGGCACGAGGGGCTCATCGACGACGCCGAGACGCTGCGGCGGGTCACCCCGGCGCACGTACGGACGCTGCTGCTACCCGCCCTTCAGCCCGAAATAAGGCTGTCGGCAAGGCTTTTGGCCAGAGGATTGCCGGCCTGCCCGGGCGTGGCGTCGGGCACGGCCTATACC
>NZ_LATC01000037.1:0-44267 GCF_001414075.1 Mycobacterium sp. UM_11
CGATCGTGTCCATCCTGGCGGTGCTCAAGACCGGGGCGGCCTACCTGCCCATCGACCCCGCGCACCCCGCGGCCCGCATCGGCTTCATGCTCGCCGACGCCGCGCCCGTCGCGGCGATCACCACCGCCGAGCTGGCCGGCCGGCTGGGCGAGCACGACGTGCCCGTCATCGACGCCGACGGCCCGGCCGTCACCACCCGGCCCGCGGCGGCGTTGCCGGCACCCAGCGCCGAGGACATCGCCTACCTGATCTACACGTCGGGGACCACCGGGGTGCCCAAAGGCGTTGCGGTGAGCCACCGCAGCGTGACCCAGCTGATCGCGTCCGCGGACGCGAACCTGCCGGACGGCGGGGTGTGGTCGCAGTGGCACTCCTACGGCTTCGACGTCTCGGTGTGGGAGATCTTCGGCGCGCTGTTGCGCGGCGGGCGGCTGGTGGTGGTGCCCGACGCGGTGGTGCGGTCCCCGGAGGACCTGCACGCCCTGCTGATCGCCGAGCGGGTCACCGTGCTGAGCCAAACCCCCTCTGCCGCAGCCATGTTGGACCCGGAGGGGTTGGAGTCCGCCGCGCTGGTGGTGGCCGGCGAGGCCTGCCCGACCGAGCTGGTGGACCGGTGGGCGCCGGGGCGCGTGATGATCAACGCCTACGGACCGACCGAGGCCACGGTGTACGCGGCGATCAGCGCGCCGCTGAGGGCGGGCGACGGCGTGGTTCCGATCGGGTCGCCGGTGGCCGGGGCGGCGTTGTTCGTGCTGGACGACTCCCTGCGGCCGGCGCCGCCCGGCGTGGTCGGCGAGCTGTACGTGGCCGGCGCCGGGCTCGCCCGCGGGTATTGGCGACGGCCGGCGCTGACCGCGTCGCGGTTCGTCGCCTGCCCGTTTGGCGGGCCCGGGGCGCGCATGTACCGCACCGGTGACCTGGTGTGCTGGGGCGCGGACGGGCAGCTGCAATACCTGGGCCGGGCCGACGCGCAGGTCAAGATCCGCGGCTACCGCATCGAACTCGGCGAGATCCAGGCGGCGCTGGCCGACCTGGACGGCGTGCGGCAGGCGGCGGTCATCGCCCGCGAGGACCGACCCGGGGACAAGCGCCTGGTCGGCTACGTCACCGGGTCGGCGGAACCCGCCGAGGTGCGCGCCCGGCTGGCCGACCGCCTCCCCGCGTACATGGTTCCGGCGGCGGTGGTGGCGCTCGACGCGCTGCCGCTGACGCCCAACGGCAAGCTCGACAGCCGCGCCCTCCCGGCGCCCGAGTACCGCGACGCCGAGCGCTACCGCGCCCCGAGCACCCCGGCCGAGGAGGTCCTGGCCGGCATCTACGCGCAGGTGCTCGGGGTCGAGCGGGTCGGCGTGGACGACTCCTTCTTCGACCTGGGCGGCGACAGCATCTCGTCGATGCAGGTGGTGACGCGCGCCCGCGCCGCCGGCCTGACGTGCCGGACGCGCGACATCTTCGTCGAACAGACGGTGGCCCGGTTGGCCCGCGTGGTCGGGGTGGCCGACGGCGACGCTGGCGTGACCGACGAGGGCACCGGGGACCTGCCCGCGACGCCGATCATCCGCTGGCTGCAGGGAGTGGACGGTCCCGTCGACCAGTTCAACCAGACGATGGTCGTCGAGGCCCCCGCCGGGGTCGGGGAGGCCGACGCGGTGGCGGTGTTGCAGGCCCTGCTCGACCGGCACGCCATGCTGCGGCTGCGCGTCGACGCGAACTGGTCCCTGACGGTGCCGGAGGCCGGCGCCGTGCGCGCCGCCGACAACCTGCGCGCGGTCGACGCGCTGTCCGACGCGGCGGTGGCGGCGGCACGGTCGCGGCTGAGCCCGGCCGACGGGGTGATGCTGAGCGCGCTGTGGGTCAGCTCCACCCGCCAGTTGGTGCTGATCATCCACCACCTGGCTGTCGACGGCGTCTCCTGGCGAATCCTGTTGGAGGACTTGAACATTGCCTGGGCGCAGCGCAGTGGCGGGCAGCCGGTGGCGCTGCCGCCGGGCGGCACGTCGTTCGCCCGCTGGGCCGCGCTCCTGGACGAGCACGCGCACGCCCCGGCCGTCGTCGAGCGGGCCGACGCCTGGAAGCGCATCGCGGCGGCCCCGCCCGCGCTGCCGGCGGTGCGCCCCGACACGGACACGTACGAGACCGCCGAGCACCTCTCGGTGCGGCTCGACGTGGAGACCACCCGCACGCTGCTCGGCGAGGCGCCGGCCGCCTTCCACGCCGGCGTCAACGACATCCTGTTGATCGGTTACGCGCTGGCGTGGGCCGAGTTCTTGGGCCCCGACCTTCCTGGCGGGGCGCCGGTCGGCATCGACGTCGAGGGTCACGGGCGGCACGAGGAACTGGCCGCCGGCGTGGACCTGTCGCGCACCGTCGGCTGGTTCACCACCAAGTACCCGGTTGCCCTGGCGGTGGGCGAATTGCCTTGGGCGCAAGTGGTTTCCGGTGACCCGGCGCTGGGGGAGGTGCTCAAGGCGGCCAAGGAGCAGCTGCGCGGCATGCCGGATCCGCTGACCTACGGGCTGCTGCGCTACCTGAACGCCGACGTCGACCTGGACGGCTCCGACCCGCCGATCGGCTTCAACTACCTGGGCCGGCTGGGCGGCGCCGCGGCCGAGATGTCGGACGAGCTGTGGCGCATCTGCAGGGACGGCTCGGCCGTCACCGCGACCAGCACGGCGGTCCCCATGCCGCTGATGCACACCGTCGACCTCAACGCGGGAACCGCCGACGGCGAGGCCGGCCCGCAGCTGCACGCCAACTGGACGTGGGCGCCCTCGGCGCTGGACCGCGAGCAGGTCACTCGGCTGAGCCGGCTCTGGTTCGAGGCGCTGACCGGCATCTGCGCCCACGTGCGCGGCGGCGGCGGGGGGCTGACCCCGTCGGACATCCTGCCCGCCCGGCTGGACCAGCGACAGATCGACGAGCTCGAGCGCCTCGACGCCGTCGCCGACGTGCTGCCGTTGACCCCCCTGCAGCAGGGCCTGCTCTTCCACGCCACCACCACGCGGGCGAGCCACGACGACCTGTACGTGGTGCAGCTGGACATCGGCGTCACCGGCCCGCTCGACCCCGACCGGCTGCGCGAGGCGGTGCAAGCGGTGGTGGAGCGGCACCCGCACCTGGTGGCCCGATTCCGCGACCAGTTCGACGAACCGGTGCAGGTCATCCCCGCCAAGCCGGTGATGGCGTGGCGGTACCTGGAGCTCCGGGGCGCCGACGAGCGCGTGCAGGAACTCTGCGCCGCCGAGCGCGCCGCGGTCTACGACCTGGCCGACCGGCCCGCGTTCCGGGTGGCCATGATTCGCACGGCCGAGAACCGGCACCGGCTGGTGCTCACGATTCACCACATCGTGCTGGACGGCTGGTCGGTGCCGATCCTGGTGAACGAGACCTTCGCCAGCCTCACCGGGCAGCGGTTGGCCCCGCCCGCGCCCTATCGCCGGTTCGTCACCTGGCTGGCCGGGCGCGACCTCGACGCCGCGCGGGCGGCGTGGGGCCAGGTGCTCGCCGGCTTCGAGACCCCGACGCTGGTCGGACCGCCGACCAAGCTGGAGCCGGGCGCCCGGGGCCTCACGACGTTCGCGGTGCCCGCCGAGACCACCGCCGCGCTCGCCGAGCTGGCCCGGTCCTGCCAGACCACGGTCAGCACCGTGCTGCAGGCCGCGTGGGCGCAGCTGCTGACCTGGCTGACCGGCAACTACGACGTCGCGTTCGGCACCACCGTCTCCGGCCGGTCGGCCGAGGTGGTGGGCGCCGAATCGATGGTCGGCCTGCTGATCAACACGATCCCGGTGCGCGCCCGCATCACGCCCGCCACCACCACCCGGGAGCTGCTGGACCAGTTGCAGGGCGCGCACAACGAGACGCTCGACCACGAACACCTGTCGCTGAGCGAAATCCACCGGATGACCGGTCACGAACGGCTTTTCGACACGCTGTTCGGCTACGAGAACTATCCGCTGGAAACCTCGGCGATGGCGGTCAACCACGAGCTGTCCATCACCGACTTCAACATGTTCGAGCGCAACCATTACCCGTTGACGATGCAGGCCGCCCTGTCCGGCGACCGGCTCGGACTCCGGGTGGAATACGACGCGGGATTGTTCGACGCGGGCACTATCGACGCGCTCACCGAGCGGCTGCAGCGGGTGTTGGTGGCGATGACCACCGACCCCGCCCGGCGGCTCTCCGCGGTCGACCTGCTGGACGCCCCGGAGCACACGCACCTGGACGGGATCGGCAACCGGGCGGTGCTGGCCCGGCCGGCCCCCACCCCGGTGTCGATCCCGGAGATGTTCGGCGCGCAGGTCGCCCGCCGGCCCGACGCCCTCGCGGTCGGCTGGGACGACCTGTCCCTGACGTACCGCGAGCTCAACGACGCGGCGAACCGGCTGGCGCACCTGCTGGTCGCCGAGGGCGCGGGCCCGGGACAGTCGGTGGCCCTGCTGTTTTCCCGCTCGGCGCAGGCGATCGTGGCGATCCTGGCGGTGCTCAAGACGGGAGCGGCGTACCTGCCGATCGACCCGGCGGCCCCGGCCGCCCGGATCCGGTTCATGCTCACCGACGCCGCGCCGATCGCCGCCATCACCACCGAAGGGTTGCGCTCGCGGCTGGACGGGCGCGACGTCCGGGTCATCGACATCGAGGACGCGCGGATCGCGGGCTACCCGCACACCGCGTTGCCGGCGCCCCCGGCGGACGGCGTCGCCTATCTCATCTACACCTCCGGGACCACCGGCGTGCCCAAGGGCGTGGCGGTCACCCACCAGAACGTGACCCGGCTGATCGGCTCGCTCGACGCCGGCCTGCCGTCCCCCGGCGTGTGGACGCAGTGCCATTCGTACGCCTTCGACGTGTCGGTGTGGGAGATCTTCGCCCCGCTGCTGCGCGGCGGGCGCGTGGTCGTGGTGCCCGAGTCCGTGGTGCGCTCACCGCGGGACTTCCGCGCCCTGCTGGTCGACGAAGGGGTCAGCGTCCTGACCCAGACCCCGTCGGCGGTCGCGGCGCTGGACCCGGCCGGTCTCGACGGGTTGGCGCTGGTGATGGCCGGTGAGCCCTGCCCCGCCGAGGTGGTCGACCGCTGGGCGCCAGGGCGGGTGATGGTCAACGCCTACGGCCCCACCGAGACCACGATGTGCGTGGCGATCAGCGCCCCGCTGGCGGCGGGCTCGGGTGTGCCGCCGATCGGCTCGCCGGTGGCGGGCGCGGCGCTGTTCGTGCTCGACGCCTGGCTGCGGCCGGTGCCGCCCGGGGTGGTCGGCGAACTCTACGTGGCCGGCACCGGCGTGGCCGCCGGCTATGCCGGGCGGGCCGGGCTGACCGGGTCGCGGTTCGTCGCCTGCCCGTTCGGCGGGCCCGGGGCGCGGATGTACCGCACCGGCGACCTGGTGCTTTGGCGGGCCGACGGCCAGCTCAGCTATGTGGGCCGCGCCGACGAGCAGGTCAAGATCCGCGGCTACCGCATCGAACTCGGTGAGGTCCAGGCGGCGCTGGCCCGGTTGGACGGCGTCGAGCAGGCGGTGGTGATCGCCCGCGAGGACCGCCCCGGAGACAAGCGGCTGGTCGGCTACATCACCGGAACGGCCGACCCCGCCGAGGCCCGCACCGCGCTGGCCGGGCGGCTGCCGGTATACATGGTGCCCGCCGCCGTGCTGGGGCTCGACGCACTGCCGCTCACGCCCAACGGCAAACTCGACACCCGCGCCCTGCCCCCGCCCGAGTACACCGGCCGCGGATACCGGGCGCCGTCGAACGCGACCGAGGAGATCCTGGCCGGCACCTTCGCCCGGGTGCTCGGCGTCGAGCGGGTGGGCGTGGACGACTCCTTCTTCGACCTGGGCGGCGACAGCATCTCGGCGATGCGGTTGATCGCCACGCTCAACGCCGACCTGTCCGTCGACCTCGCGGTGCGCACCCTGTTCGACGCGCCCACCGTGCGAAGCCTGAGCCAGCGGCTCGTCACGCACTCCGGTGCCACCCCGGACGTCGTGCCGGTGCAGACCCTGAAGCGCGGCGCCGGCATTCCGGTGTTCTGCATCCACCCCGCGGGCGGCGTCAGCTGGCCGTACCAGGTGCTCGGCAACTACCTGGACTGCCCGATCGTCGGGATACAACAGGTGCCGGAAGCCGCAGAAAGCGAAGCCCGGTCAATCCGGGAGCTGGCGGAAACCTACGCCGACAGGCTGCAGCGGGTGTACCCGTCCGGGCCCTACAACCTGCTCGGCTGGTCGTTTGGCGGCGTCGTCGCCCACGAGGTCGCGATCGCGCTGCAGCGCCGCGGGTGCGACGTCGCCCGCCTCATCCTGCTCGACGCCCAGCCCGCCGTCGGCGACGGCGTCGTCCTGCCGGACGCGCTGGCCGAACACCACCCGGACGCCTGGCGATCCAGGCGGCTCGTCGACCTGCTCACCGACAACGCCCGCAAGAACGCCGCCTGGTACCGGGCGCACCGGCCCGGGGTGTTCCGCGGCAACATCACCGTCTTCGCCGCCACGGCGGACGGCGGCGACCGCGCCGCGTTCCTGGCGTCATTCTGGCGGCCGTACGTGTCCGGCGAGATCCTGACCTACTCGATCGAGTGCGCGCACGACGACATGCTGGCCAACGATTCGGTGGGGCTGTACGGGCAGCGGCTCAGGCATCTCCTCGTCCTCGCCGAACGCCGGCTCGAATTGGCCCACGATGGCCAGCACGCGTCGCGGGACGACAAGCGTCCCGGCGAGCGAGCCGGCTGACTAGTTGCCGACGGCGGCTCTGTGCTGGGGGCAATAGGACGCCACCGAGGCGCCGAGCAGGTAGCCGGCCTCGTGTGCCGACAGGTCCGTGGCCCGCACGACATTCAGCACCAGCGAGGTCGGCGTCTTGCCCTTGTCGAGCCCGGCGCACATGTTGTGCCCGGCGGCGATCGCGGCCCCGCGATCGGTGAAGACGATCCCACTGCGCTGAATCTCCGCGATGAACGCGTCATCGTTTTGATCGGCGGACGCGGGCGCCGCGAAAAGCAATCCGCCCCCCGCAAGCATCACCGCGCCGACAATCACTCGCGTCAAGGTCTTCCTCAAAGTGGCCAACCGCACTCCCTGCCATAACGGTGGCTGAACATTAACCAGAACCGAGGCACCCTTCTCGCCGGCGTTGATCGCGCCACCTCACACAAATCGGCCCCACTCGGCCGGGAAAATGGGTGGTCACGCCCGGACGGCGCCCGGGTCCGGGCCGGCAGCGGGGCGTCGAAAAGGCTTGGGCCGCCTGCGGTCCCATTCACCGGCGGCGCTCCGCGCCTCTCGGCGACCAGACACCCCGCTCGGGACGGACGGCGACGGCCGGACCGCGCGGCCGTGAACGGCGAGAGCAGAGCGCAACCAGGATTTAACAGGCGCGGTGTAACCCGCCGGCGGCATCCGCTTTGCCGCCGATACCGCCGCGGACCGGACCGCCGCACCGACGCATTTCACAGTGGCCGTTAGGGCGCGCCGCGACCGCCTTCGGTATGGTCCAAGGAGTGTGCGGAGTCACCGGGGAGGTACGGCTCGACGGGCGGGTCCCCGACGTAGCAGCGGTGTCCGCAATGGCCGCCGTGATGGCCCCGAGGGGTCCCGATGCGTCGGGCGCCTGGTCGCAGGGGCGTGTCGCGCTCGGCCACCGCCGGCTCAAGATCATCGACCTGAGCGAGGCCGGCGCCCAGCCGATGGTCGACTCGGAACTGGGTCTGGCCATCGCCTTCAACGGCTGCATCTACAACTACAAGGAGCTGCGCCGCGAACTCAGCGGGCACGGCTTCCGGTTCTTCTCGCACAGTGACACCGAGGTGCTGCTCAAGGCCTACCGCCACTGGGGCGACGACTTCGTCAGCCACCTGCACGGCATGTTCGCCTTCGCCATCGTCGAACGCGACAGCGGCCGGGTGCTGCTCGGCCGCGACCGGCTCGGGATCAAGCCGCTCTACCTGACCGAGGACAGCCACCGGATCCGGTTCGCCTCGGCCCTGCCGGCGCTGCTTGCCGGCGGTGGTGTGGACACCCGCATCGACGCGCAGGCGTTGCACCACTACATGACGTTCCACTCGGTGGTCCCGGCGCCGCTGACCATCCTGCGGGGCGTCCGCAAGGTCCCACCCGCTTCGCTTATCGCCATCGAACCCGACGGCCGGCGCACCACCACCACCTACTGGACACCCGACTTCACCCGGCGCGCCGACCGCGCAAGCTGGTCGGAGAGCGATTGGGAAGAGGCGGTGCTGGACGCGCTTCGCGTCGCGGTCAAGCGCCGGCTGGTGGCCGACGTGCCGGTCGGCTGCCTGTTGTCCGGCGGCGTCGACTCCAGCCTGATCGTCGGCCTGCTCGCCGAGGCGGGCCAGCACGGCCTGATGACCTTCTCCATCGGCTTCGAGTCCGCCGGTGGCGTCGAGGGCGACGAGTTCCGGTGGTCCGACATCATCGCCCAGCGCTTCGAAACCGACCACCACCAGATCCGCATCGGAACCGACCGGATGCTGCCCGCGCTCGACGGCGCCATCGGCGCGATGAGCGAGCCGATGGTCAGCCACGACTGTGTTGCGTTCTACCTGCTCAGCCAAGAAGTGGCGCGCCACGTGAAGGTCGTGCAGTCCGGCCAGGGCGCCGACGAGGTGTTCGCCGGCTACCACTGGTACCCGCCGATGGGTTCGCCGGCCGCGGCTTCGCTGCAGGGTTCGGTGGCCGAATACCGCGGCGCCTTCTTCGATCGCGATTCGGCGGAGCTGGCGGGCCTGCTGGGCCCGGGCATCATGGCGGCGGACGACCCCAGCGAGCGCTTCGTCACCGAGCACTTCGCCCGCGCGGGCGCCGAGACGGGCGTCGACCGGGCGCTGCGGCTGGATACCACCGTGATGCTGGTGGACGACCCGGTGAAGCGCGTCGACAACATGACCATGGCCTGGGGCCTGGAGGGCCGGGTGCCGTTCCTGGACCACGAGTTGGTCGAGCTCGCGGCGACCTGCCCGCCGGAGCTCAAGATCGCCCACGAAGGCAAGGGCGTCCTCAAACAGGCGGCGCGGCGGGTGATTCCGTCGGCGGTCATCGACCGGCCCAAGGGATACTTCCCCGTTCCGGCGCTGACCCACCTCGAGGGGCCCTACCTCGACATGGTGCGCGACGCGCTCTATGCGCCAGTTGCCAAGGAGCGCGGCCTGTTTCGCACCGAGGCGGTCGACGCCCTGCTGGCCGACCCCAACGGCAAGCTGACCCCGTTGCGCGGCAACGAACTCTGGCAGATCGCCCTGCTGGAACTCTGGCTGCAGCGGCACGGCATTTCGGGCCCCGTGGCATGACCGTCATCGATCCCTCCGGCGACCACACCGAGGCGATCACACTCGGTCTGCACGACGCGTCACCGCCGGAGTTGGTCGAGGCGATGGCCAAGGATGTCGAGCTCGAATTGGGTTGGGGCCGACTGATTTTCGGGCAGACCTTCGCCGACGCCCACCAGCTGGTGGAGGCGCTGCGGCGGGAGGGGCCCGGGCGCCGCGACATCTGCATCTACGCGCGCGAATCCCACGTCGTGGTCGCCGAAGCGCCCACCGAGCTTTTCATCGACCCCAGCCACACCTATCGGCTGCGGTTCACCGAGTCCACCGCCGAGGAGCTGTCGGCCGCGCCGCTCGGCGTGACCGTGCGCACGCTGAACGACCCGGTCGACGCCGACGCGATGAACCGCGTCTACGTGCGCTGCGGAATGGTCCCGGCCGGCGTCGACGTCATCTGGAACAACCACCTGAACGTGCCGGCGGTGACCTATTTGCTGGCCGTGCGCGACGCCGACGGCGCGGTGGTGGGCACGGTGACCGGCGTCGACCACGAGCTGCTGTTCTCCGACCCGGAGCAGGGATCGAGCCTGTGGACCCTGGCCGTCGACCCCGCGGCCGGCCTCCCCGGCATCGGGGCGGCGCTGACCCGTGCCCTGGCCGAGCGCTTCCGCGACGCGGGCCGCGCCTACATGGACCTGTCCGTCGCGCACGACAACGCCGCCGCCATCGGCCTGTACGAGAAGCTCGGCTTTGTCCGCGTTCCGGTGCTGGCGATCAAGCGCAAGAACGCGATCAACGAGCCGCTGTTCAGCCCGCCGCCCGAGACGGTCGACGACCTCAACCCCTACGCCCGGATCATCGCCGACGAGGCGCTGCGTCGGGGCATCTGGGTCGAGGTGCTCGACGCCGAGACCGGCGAGATGCGGCTCACCCACGGCGGCCGCAGCGTCGTCACCCGCGAATCGCTGTCCGAATACACCTCGGCGGTGGCCATGTGCCGTTGCGACGACAAGCGCCTGACGCGCCGCCTGGTTTCGGAGGCCGGGATCACGGTGCCCCGCGCCCGGCTGGCCACCTTCGACGAGGGCGACTACAACTTCCTCACCGAGGTCGGCGAGGTGGTGGTGAAACCGACCCGCGGCGAGCAGGGGAAGGGCATCACGGTCGGCGTGACCGCCGACAACGGCCCCGAGGACCTGGCCGCCGCGCTGGCCCGCGCCCGCCAGCATTACCCGGACGTGCTGATCGAGCAGCGGGTGCAGGGCGACGACCTGCGGCTGGTGGTGATCGACGGCCGGGTGGTGGCGGCGGCGCTGCGGATGCCGCCCGAGATCATCGGCACGGGGGAGCACAGCATCCGCGACCTGATCGCGGCCGAAAGCCGGCGGCGCTCGGCGGCCACTGGCGGCGAGTCCCGCATCCCGCTCGACGACCTCACCGAGGCGACGGTCGCCGAGGCGGGCTGGTCGCTGGACGACGTGCTGCCCCAGGGCAGCCGCCTGCGCGTGCGCCGCACCGCCAACCTGCACCAGGGCGGAACCATCCACGACGTCACCGCCGTGGTGAACCAGGAGCTGTGCCGGGTCGCGGTGACGGCGGCCGAGGCGATCGGCATCCCCGTGACGGGCATCGACCTGCTGGTGCCCGACGTCACCGGCGCCGAGTACGCCTTCATCGAGGCCAACGAGCGACCGGGGCTGGCCAACCACGAACCCCAGCCCACCGCCGCGGCTTTCATCGACTTCCTGTTCCCCGGCCACCCCGGCCAGCCGGCGGCCTGGACCCCCGAGGAGTCGCGCGCCGACCGCGGTTGATGCTTGCCTTGCGGCTCGTCTGGGTAATGCTGGGGAACGTCATTCGGATTGGAGCCAGATGAGCGGAAGCGTGCAAACCGGAACCATCACCACCCACGTGCCGGCGCGCCTGGACCGGCTGCCCTGGTCGCGGTTCCACTGGCGCGTCGTCATCGGGCTCGGCGGGGTGTGGATCCTCGACGGGCTCGAGGTAACGATGGTCGGCAACGTGTCCGCTCGCCTCACCGAGAAGGGCAGCGGCATCGACCTGAACGCGGCGCAGATCGGCATGGCCGCCGCGTTCTACATCGCCGGCGCGTGCCTGGGTGCGCTGTTCTTCGGCCACCTGACCGACCGCTTCGGCCGGCGCAATCTGTTCATGTTGACCCTCGCCGTGTACCTGGCCGCCACCGTCGCGACCGCATTCGCTTTCGCCCCTTGGTATTTCTTCGTCGCACGGTTCTTCACCGGCGCCGGCATCGGCGGCGAGTACGCCGCGATCAATTCGGCGATCGACGAGTTGATCCCCGCGCGGCTGCGCGGTCGCGTCGACCTGATCATCAACGGGACCTACTGGCTCGGGTCGGCGGCGGGAGCCGCCGGCGCCCTCGTCCTGCTCGACACGTCGAACTTCGCGCCCAACATCGGCTGGCGGCTCGCCTTCGGCGTGGGCGCCATCTTCGGCATCTTCGTGCTCCTGGTCCGGCGCAACGTCCCGGAAAGCCCGCGGTGGTTGTTCATCCACGGCCGCGACGAGGAGGCCGAGCGGGTGGTCGGCGAGATAGAGGAGGCGGTGGAGCGCGAAACCGGGGAGCCGCTGCCCGAGCCGCAGGGGCGCAAGCTCAGAATCCGCCAGCGGCAGACGATTTCGTTCCGGGAAATTGCCCGGGTGGCGTTCAAGCTCTACCCGCGGCGCGCGGTGCTCGGGCTGGCGCTGTTCACCGGGCAGGCGTTCCTCTACAACGGCGTCACGTTCAACCTGGGCACGCTGCTGAGCGGGTTCTACGGCGTGCCGTCGGGCAAGGTGCCGCTCTTCTTCATCCTCTGGGCGCTCAGCAATTTCGTCGGGCCGCTGGCGCTGGGCCACCTGTTCGACACCGTCGGCCGCAAGCCGATGATCACGGCCACCTACCTCGGGTCGGCGGTGGTGGCCGTGGTCCTCGCGGTCCTCTTCGTGACCCGGACCGGCGGCGTCTGGACGTTCATCGCCGTCCTCGCGGTCGCGTTCTTCCTGGCCTCGGCGGGCGCCAGCGCCGCCTACCTGACGGTCAGCGAGATCTTCCCGATGGAGACCAGGGCGCTGGCGATCGCGTTCTTCTACGCCGTGGGCACCGCGATCGGCGGCATCACCGGCCCGCTGCTGTTCGGGCAGCTGATCAATTCCGGGGAGCGCGGCCAGGTGATGTGGTCGTTCCTGACCGGCGCCGCGGTGATGGCGATCGCGGGCCTGGTCGAGCTGTGGCTCGGGATCGCGGCCGAGCGGCGCCCGCTCGAAGAGCTCGCGCTGCCGCTGACGGTCGACGAGGCCGGGGCCGACGACCGCGGCCCGTCTTCCGTTTGAAACCATCGCGGCGATACCGGTGACGCGGGCGTAACAATTCCGCCATCGAGAATTCCTAATGTGAGTCGGTCCACTAGACGCGGGCCCCTCAGCGATAGGAATTCCATTGAGCGGTAATGCGGTGCGCCTTCAGGCGATCAACAATGTCGAGGCATACGTTCCCCCCGCGGTCAGCTTCGTCCCGGGCGAACTGCCGGGGGAGATCTTCGGCTCCAACGTCTTCACCAAGGCGGAGATGCAGGCGCGGCTGCCCAAGGCGGTGTACAAGTCCGTCGTGGCGACCATCGACAAGGGCGCCAAGCTGGACCCCGCGGTGGCCGACGCGGTCGCGGTCGCGATGAAGGATTGGGCGCTGGAGAAGGGCGCCACCCATTACGCGCACGTCTTCTACCCGATGACCGGGCTGACCGCCGAGAAGCACGACAGCTTCTTGGAACCCGTCTCCGACGGCCAGACCCTCGCCGAGTTCGCGGGCAAGACCCTGATCCAGGGTGAGCCAGACGCCTCCAGCTTCCCCTCGGGCGGGCTCCGCAGCACCTTCGAGGCGCGCGGCTACACCGGCTGGGACGTGACCAGCCCCGCCTACGTGCTGGAGAACCCGAACGGCAACACGCTCTGCATCCCAACGGTATTCGTGTCGATGACCGGTGAGGCGCTCGACTACAAGACGCCGCTGCTGCGCAGCCAGCAGGCGATGGGCGTCCACGCCGAACGCATTCTGACGCTGTTCGGCCACAAGGACCTCAACAAGGTGGTGTCCTTCTGCGGGCCGGAACAGGAGTACTTCCTGGTCGACCGGCACTTCTTCCTGGCGCGGCCGGACCTGATCAACGCCGGGCGGACCGTGTTCGGCGCCAAGCCCCCCAAGGGGCAGGAATTCGACGACCACTACTTCGGGTCGGTGCCCGAGCGGGTGCTCGGCTTCATGATGGACACCGAACGGGAGCTGTTCAAGCTCGGCATCCCCGCCAAGACCCGGCACAACGAGGTCGCCCCCGGCCAGTTCGAGGTGGCGCCGATGTTCGAGCGCGCCAACATCGCGTCCGACCACCAGCAGCTGCTGATGACGGTGTTCAAGACGCTGGCGAAAAAGCATGGCATGGAATGCCTTTTCCACGAGAAGCCGTTCGCCGGTGTCAACGGCTCGGGCAAACACGTCAACTTCTCGGTGGGCAACGCGGAGCTGGGTTCGTTGCTGGTGCCGGGCGACACGCCGCACGAGAACGCCCAGTTCCTGGTGTTCTGCGCCGCCGTGATCCGCGCCGTGCACAAGTTCGGCGGGCTGCTTCGCGTGTCGGTCGCCTCCGCCACCAACGACCACCGGCTGGGCGCCAACGAGGCGCCGCCGGCGATCATCTCGATCTTCCTCGGCGAGCAGCTCGCCGACGTGTTCGAGCAGATCGCCAAGGGCGCGGCGACCTCGTCAAAGGGCAAGGGCACCATGATCATCGGCGTCGACACCCTGCCGCCGCTGCCGACCGATCCCGGCGACCGGAACCGGACCAGCCCCTTCGCGTTCACCGGCAACCGGTTCGAGTTCCGCGCGCCGGGCTCGGGGCAGACGGTCGCCGTGCCGATGATCGTCCTCAACACGATCATGGCCGACTCGTTCGACTACATCGCAACGACTTTGGAGCGGGCCGTCGAGGCCGGCGAGGATTTCGACGCGGCGGTGCAGAAGCTGCTCACCGAGATCATCACCGATCACGGCGCGGTGGTGTTCAACGGGGACGGCTATTCGGAGAACTGGCAGATCGAGGCGGCCGAGCGCGGGTTGCCCAACCTCAAGACGACGCTGGACGCCATTCCGGAACTCATCAAGCCCGAATCCGTCGAAGTCTTCGAGAAATATGGGGTTTTCAACGAACGCGAGCTGCACAGCCGCTACGAGGTCAGGCTGGAGCAGTACGCGCTGACCATCGGCGTCGAGGCGAAGTTGGCCCTGGAGATCGGGACGACAGTCATCCTGCCGGCGGCCCTGCGCTACCAGACCGAGCTGGCCCAGAACGTCGCCACGTTGAAGGCCGCCGGCGTGGAGCCGAATATGGTTGCGCTGGAGGCTGTTTCGGCACCGCTCACCGACCTCACCACCGCGCTGGGGACCCTGACCGAGGCGCTGTCGCAGCATTCGGCGGAATCGGCGCTCGAGGAGGCCCAGCACGCCCAGGAGGCGCTGCTGCCGGCGATGGACGCGGTGCGCGCCGCCGCCGACGCGCTGGAAGGCGTTGTGGCCGACGACCTGTGGCCGCTGCCGACCTACCAGGAGATGCTCTACATCCTGTAGGGGTCAGCCGTAGGCGTCCCACCACGTGTGCAGGTCCTCGACGCTGGCCGGGTCGCCGGACACGTCGCTGAGCATGAGCTTCTCGTCGTTGGTCCAGATCACGTTCGGGTGATTGTTGTAGGTGCCGCAGGCGATCAGCCCGGCCATGTCGTTGGGCGTCTGGTCGTAGTGCCAGCTGACGGGCGAGCGCCCCTCGCCGGGGCAGTTCACCAGGCTGACGTTCGCGATGTCGTCGTTGAAGGCCTTCTTCAGCCGGTCGGGCGTCGCGAACAGCCCATAGGTGGCCCGACTGGGGCCGCCGGGCTGGGTGTTCTGCCCGCAGGTCACCATCGCCACCGCGTGCACCCAGATGCTGCCCGACTCCGGGGTGGCGGGCGTGCACGTGCCGGCCAGGTAGCCGGGCGGGAGCAGGCTGATCAGCCGGGCCTGTTGGTCGTTGGGGGCGGCCGATGACGGGGGTGGGGTTTTCGCGACGGTGGCCTTGGCGTGCCGCTGGCCGGAGGGTTTGAGCGCCAGCCAGATCCCGACGGCGCCGACGGCGGCGACGGCCACCACGGCGGCGGCGACGATCGGCCAGCGGTGGCGCCCGCGCGGCTCCGTCCGCTGCCCGAATTCAGCTGCGGGAGAGACGATTTCACTTTCCCGCAGGATCGTCTCGGCGCGTTCGCGCTCGGGGCTGCTGAGCGCCCTGTGCGCGGCGTCGGCCAGGGCGCCGGCGGTGGGGTAGCGCTCGATCGGATTCTTGGCCATGCCGCCGGCGACCACCGGGTCGAACGCCGGGCTCACGCCGGACCCGTGCTCGCTGGGCTTGGGAATGGGCTGCATCATGTGCGCGCTGATCAGCGTCGCGGTGCTGTCGCCGCGGTAGGGCGGTGCGCCGGTCAGGCATTCGTACAGCACGCAGGCCAGCGCGTAGACGTCGGCGCGGGGGGTTACCTCCTCGCTCGAAAACCGTTCGGGCGCCATGTATTTCATGGTGCCGACCGCGGTGCCCAGTTGGGTGAGTTTCTCGTCGGACGTCGCGCTGGCGATCCCGAAGTCGGCGAGGTAGGCGAAGTCGTCGCCGGTGATCAGGATGTTCTGCGGTTTGACGTCGCGGTGGGTCACGCCGGCGGCGTGTGCGGCGTCGAGGGCCGAGGCGATCTGGTGGATGATGGCCACCGCCCGCGGCGCCGGAAGCGGTCCGTCCCGTTCCAGCAGGCTGGCCAGATCGACGCCTTCGATAAGGCGCATCTCGAGATACAGTTGCCCGTCGATCTCGCCGTAATCGTGGATCGGGACCACGTGGGGCTCGAGCAGCCGGCCCGTGATGCGGGCCTCGCGTTCCATGCGTTTGCGGAACACCGGATCCTGGCTGAAGGTGTGCGACATCAGCTTCAGCGCCACCGTCCACTGCTTGACCGTGTGCTCGGCCTCGTAGACCTCGCCCATCCCGCCCCGGCCGAGCAGTCGCGTCAGCCGGTAGGGGCCGAACATCGTCCCCACCCGCGAGCCCTGCGCGCCGGTCATCGCCTGACTCCCATCGCGATCAATCCCGTCAGCGGGCCGGGGGAGAGACCTGCGTGACGGTGCCGTCCGGGGCCAGCGCGATGGTGCCGGACAGGGCGCCGTCGGAGACGTTGATGCGCAGGTTCAGGCCGCCGTCCTTGCGCGACTCGATTGCCAGGAACACCCGGTTGGCGTCGTAGACGTGCAGGGTCTGGGGCGCTTGCTGCACGACGCCGACGACCGCTTGCACGTCGAACTTGCCGAGGTCGCCGACCGTCAAGCGGGAGGGCACGGAGCTCTTGGATCCCACGGTCGCCCAATTGCCGTCGCGGTAAAGCCACGTCACCAGCTTCTGGGCGTTCGCGGTGTCGGGTCGCTGGACCACCACCTGGTCCTGATAGATGTTCAGTTGGTAACCCAGTGTGTCGCCGAACTGGGCCCGCATCTGGGCCAGCACCCCGGTCACCCCGCTCAGCGACAACAGCTGCGGCGGCGGGGGTGCCGGGCTGGTGGTCGCGGCCGAGGGGGCGCTCGCCGCCGTGGCGGTGGACGTGGTCGACGACGCCGTCGGCGCCGAGCCGGTGTCGCGTTGCAGGGCCCAGGTGGTGCCGGCGCCGAGCAGCACGACGGCCACGGCCGCGGCGATCCAGACCCGGCGGTCGATCCGCGGTGGTGCCGCCGGCGAGACGGCGGGGTGCGCCTGCAGGTCGGTCACCAGCGATTGCAGCTCCCGCAGCGTCGTGGCCCGGGTGGCGGCGCTCACCCGTTCGCGGTGCTCTTCGGTGGACAGCTGGCCGTCACCGAGCGCCGCGTCGAGCAGCTGGCACGTCCGGTTGCGGTCGTCGTCGGTCGCCCTGATGTCATCGCTCATCGTCATCCGAGGAGCTTCGTCAGCCAGGTCGGGTCGGAATAGTTCACCGACGCGGTGCCGTCCCACACGAACGGGGTGGAGTTGGCGTTGAGCCCGGCGAGCGTCGCGTAACCGGCCGCGGATTTCGCCTTGCCCGAGCCGACGTCGTCTCCGGACTTGATACAGGTCATCACCTCGGCGTCAGCGCCCACGGTCTTGGCCAGTTGCGCCAGTTCGCCGTCGGTGCGGTCCTCCGCGGCGTCCTCGGCCGGCTGGAAGTTGCTGGCGAACAAGCCCGAATAGAAGTCGGTGTACAGCTTCGGGTCGTTTTGCGCGGCAACGCAGTACGACGCCGCCACGGCCCGCGTCGAGTAGTTCTTGCTGTGCGACTTGTCGTCGAGAAAGTCGAGCAGGTGGTAGCGCACCGCGAGCTTCTTGTTGTTCACGGCGGTTTCGATGTCCCCCGCGTTCGACCGGATGAAGCTTCCGCACGGCGGGCAGATGGGTTCGTTGAAGATGTCGATCGTCGTCGCGGCCGCCGAGCTGCCGACGAACACGCCGTCGTCGAGGACGCGGAGCGCGACGGCGTCCGCCGGTGGCGGTGCTTTCGTCGGCGTCGTCGTCGGCGCCGACGGTTCCCACGGCCGCACGACGGCGAGGACCACGCCGACGATGGCCACCAGGGCGACGCCGGCGGCGCCGGCCCACAGCCAGGGCTTCCTGCTCGGCCGCGGCGGTTGGCCCCACGGCGTCCCGGTGGTGGCGGGCCCCCAGGTGGGGGAGCCGCCCCAGCCCGTCGGCTGGGGCACCGGGGGCGTCGGCGCCCACATCGGGCCGGACGACGGGGCGTACGCGGGCGGAGCCTGGGGGGCCCCCGAGGGCCGCTGTTCGGCGGGCGCGGCCGGCACCCGCGCGACCTGGCTGCGCTGCAGGATGTCGGTGGCCCGGTCCTGGTCCGGCTCGGCCAGTGCCGCGTACGCCGCCGACGACAGGTCCCCGCAGGTGGCGTAGCGATCCGCGGGATCCTTGGCCATGCCGCGGGCGATCACCCCGTCGAAGGCCGCGGGGATGCCGGGCCGCGCGGCGCTGGGCTTGGGGATCGCCTGGTGCAGGTGGGCGCCCATCACGCTGATCTGGTCGCCGGTGTAGGGCGGGGACCCGGTCAGGCATTCGTACAAGACGCAGGCCAGCGCGTAGATGTCGGCCCGCTGGGTCACCTCGGAGTCGCTGAACCGCTCCGGGGCCATGTACTTGACCGTGCCCACCGTGGTGCCGATCTGCGTCAGCTTCTCGTCGGCGGTGGCACTGGCTATCCCGAAGTCGACCAGGTAGGCGAAGTCCTCGCCGCTCACCAGGATGTTCTCCGGCTTCACGTCGCGATGCAGGACCCCGGCGGCGTGGGCGGCGTCCAGCGCCGAGCCGATCTGGCGCACGATCGCCACCGCCCGGGGCGGGGCGAGCGGCCCATACCGGCTCAGCATCGAGGCCAGGTCTTTGCCGTCGATCAGGCGCATGTCGACGTAGAGCTGGCCGTCGATTTCGCCGAAGTCGTGGATCGGGACGACGTGGGGTTCCTGCAGCCGGCCCGCGGTGCGGGCCTCGCGCTGCATGCGGGAGCGGAAGACCGGGTCGTTGGACAGCGTCTGCGACATCAGCTTGAGCGCGACGGTGCGCTCCCGGACCGTGTCCTCCGCCTCGTAGACGTCGCCCATGCCGCCGCGGCCGATCAGCCGCCGCAGCCGATAGGGCCCGAACTGCGAACCCTCCCGCGTATCCGCGGTCGTGTCACCCATCCCGACTCCTCAGTCACCGACCGTGCGCAGGCATAAGGCTAAGGTTTCGCCGGCCGGAGGGCACGACGAATAGCGAAAGCCAGCCAGTTGGGCAAGCGATTAATCGTCGTCACCGGTGGTGCGTTCGCGCAGCCCCTCGCGTGACAGCGCCCGGACGAATCCGAACGCCTGCATCCCGGCGGGGCCGGGGTTTTCGGTGATCCAGTCGTTGATCCTGCCCAGTGCGTTCGCCAGATCGTCACGCTTGACGCGGATGAGATAGGTCATTCTGTCGTCGTCCGGATCGTCGAGGGATTCGGCGACGGCGACGGGATTCTTGAAGGCGTACGCGATCCCGTGCACGGCGTCGTGGTTGAGCGCCCATTGAACTTCGCTGGGCCGCAGCCGGTTCACCGCCAGATTGCGGTAGTCGTGGTCGTCTTTTGCGCTGCTCACCTGGCCGATATTCCTCCTCTGTGTGGCTCGAGAAAGTGGACGGCGATGAACTGAAGACGATGCCGCGCAGGCGATTCGATACGCGCACGCAACCGGGCATTTCCATCATAGGAAGCGGTGTGGTCGGCTGCATGTCGAGCGGAATTCAGCGGCGATATTTCAAGAACACGTAGTCATCGCAAGCCAGCGCGTGCTCGAGGCGCATCGCCACCGGCGCGGGCAGCGGCGACGGGGTGGGCCGGTGGCCCGCGGGCTGGCTCGCGGCGAGTTTGGGGGCCAGCGTCACGCAGATCTCCGCGACGGCGTCGGCTTCCACCAGCTCGTCCAGCACGGTCGGACCGCCCTCGCACAGGATGCGGTGCATGCCCTGTTCGCGCAGCAGGGCGACGGCGCGCGCCACGTCGACGGAGTCCTCGCCGGCCACCAGGAGCCGTCGGCCGGCGTCGTCGCGCGCGGCCGCGGCGCGCGCGCAGGTGACCACGATCGGGGGCTGCTCGGGGCGGCTGAACAGCCTTTCGGGGAGCCGGCCGCTGCGGCTGATCACCGCGATCGGGGGCGGCACGGTTCGTTCCGAATCGGTGAGCCGCACCGGGCCGTAGTTCTCGGCGCGCGCGGTGCCGGCGCCCACCAGGACGACGTCGGCGAAGCCGCGCAGGATCCTCAGCAGCTGTTGGTCGGTGGGGCACGACAGCGGGCCGGCCCGGCCGGCGAACGCGGCGGCGCCGTCGGCGCTGAAGATCATGTTGGCCCGCACGCCCTGCGGCGGATCGGCGTAGAACGACGCGAGCTCGGTGATGCCGGCGACGGTGCCCACCCGGGGGATCACCGCTACGCCTCGTGGCCGGGTTCGAGGTGCCGGACGTCGCCGAAGGACACCCAGCTCTCCAGTTCGCGCGGCGGGCTGCCGTCGACGGGCGCGAGCAGATGCCCGACGTGGTCGCCCAGCGAGAAACGCTCGAGGATCTCGCCGACGAACCAGGCCGCCGCGTCGTCGAGGATGGGCAGCTGCGCCGGGCCGGTGTGCCACGAGCAGCGGTCGAACTTGTCGGTCGTGTCGCCGGTCTGGGTGCCGAACAGCTCCACGGTGTCCAGGTGGTCGTGGTCGAAGACGTGCACCGCGAGGTGGGTCGCGTCGCCGGCGACCCGGAAGGTGTGGTTCTTCTTCGACAGCCCCACCAGGAATCGGGGCGGGTGGATGCTGGTCTGGCTGGCGAATCCGACCAGGCAGCCCGCCGCGACGCCCCCGGCCCGCGTGGTGACGACGAACATCGGATAGTTGAGCAGGGCGACCAGCTTTTCGAAGGCGTCTTCTCCGGGTTCGGCCATCCGCTCAGTCTTCCCGTTCGGCCCGCGCCGGAATCGCGCGGTGCCCCTAGGACTGGCAGCAGGGTTCGTCGCTGGTTTCTCCGAAGGTCTCGGAGTCGGCGAGCACGGTGTAGACCTCCCAGCGTTCGCCGCCGGGGCTGGTGACCCACACCTTGTCCTGGTTGGCGTAGCAGCAGGTGGTGTCGAGCTCCTCGTCGGTGACCAGCCCGCCCTCGGTGAGGCGGGCGATCTCGGCGTGCACGGTGTCACTCGAGGCGACCTCCACGCCCAGGTGGTTGAGGCTGCCGCCGTGGCCGGGATTCTCCAGGAGCACCAGCTTGAGCGGGGGGTCGGCGATCGCGAAATTGGCGTAGCCGGGTTTGACCTTGGCCGGTTCAGCGTTGAACAGCTTGGAGTAAAACGCGATCGCCTCGTCGAGGTCGTCGACGTTGAGGGCTAATTGCACGCGAGACATGGGGTGTCCTTTCTTCGGTGCGCGCTATGGCGTTGCGGTGGGCAGGAGTTCGGCGATCAGCGCTTGGACGCGCTGGGCGATGTCGTCGCGGATCGCGCGCACGGTGGCCAGCGGCTGGCCTGCGGGGTTGGGCACTCTCCAGTCGCGGTAGGACACTCCCGGGAAATACGGGCAGGTGTCGCCGCAGCCCATGGTGATCACGACGTCGCTGGCTTGCACGTCTTCGCCGGTGAGGACCTTCGGGCGGGCCGCGGTCACGTCGATGCCCAGCTCGGCCATGGCGGCGACGGCGACGGGGTTTACCTCGTCGGCGGGTTGCGTTCCGGCGGAACGGACCTCGATGCGGCCGTCGGCCAGCCGGCTCAGCAGGGCCGCCGCCATCTGTGAGCGCCCGGCGTTGTGGACGCAGACGAACAGGACGCTCGGCTTATCGGCCATCGGCGAACACCCGGGAACGCAGCGCGAGCGAAACGTAGACCAGACCCACGAGAACGGGCACTTCGATCAGCGGGCCGACGACCCCGGCGAGGGCCTGCCCGGACGTGACGCCGTACGTCGCGACGGCCACCGCGATCGCCAGCTCGAAGTTGTTGCCGGCCGCGGTGAACGCGAGCGTGGCGGTGCGGGCGTAGCCGAGTCGCAGCGCGAGCCCCAGGGCGTACCCCCCGGCCCACATGATCGCGAAGTAGGCCAGCAGCGGGATCGCGATCCGGGCCACGTCCCACGGGCGGGAGGTGATCTGATGACCTTGCAGCGCAAAGAGAATCACGATGGTGAACAGCAGCCCGTAGAGGGCCCACGGTCCGACGCGGGGGAGGAACCGCGTCTCGTACCAGTGGCGGCCCCGGAACCGTTCGCCGAGCCGGCGCGACGAGTACCCGGCCAGCAGGGGAACGCCGAGGAAGACGAGCACCGCCTTGGCGATCTGCCACGGGGAGACGTGAATGCCGGTTTGGGGCAGGCCCAACCACCCGGGCAGCACCGACAGGTAGAACCAGCCCAGCGCCGCGAACATCACCACCTGGAACAGCGAATTGAGGGCGACCAGCACCGCCGCGGCCTCGCGGTCACCGCAGGCCAGGTCGTTCCAGATGATGACCATCGCGATGCACCGGGCCAGGCCGACGATTATCAGGCCCGCGCGGTACTCCGGCAGGTCCGGCAGCAGCGCCCAGGCCAACGCGAACATCACCGCCGGGCCGACCACCCAATTGAGCAACACGGAGGTGACCATCAGCTTGCGGTCGCCGGTGACTTCGTCGAGCCGGTCGTAGCGAACCTTCGCCAGTACCGGGTACATCATCACCAACAGTCCGATCGCGATCGGCAGCGAAACACCTTGAATGGCAACGGCGCCCAGGGCCGAGCCCAGGCCCGGAACGATCCGGCCGAGCGCCAGGCCGGCCGCCATCGCCGCGCCGATCCAGACCGGCAGGAAGCGGTCCATGGTGGACAGGCGGGTCGCGGCCGCGCTGGGGGCCGACGTGTGTGCGCCCGTCACGGCTGCAGCACCGATGAAAGTTGTTGTAGCGCAGCGGGAATCACCCAGTAGTACACCCAGGTGCCACGCCGCTCGCAGTCCACCAGCCCGGCGGAGCGCAACAGTTTGAGGTGATGGGAGATGGTCGGCTGCGACAGGTCGAAGGTCGCCGAGATCTCGCAGACGCAGGCCTCGCCGCCGGGGCTGCTGGCGATCAGGCTCAACAACCTCAGGCGCACCGGGTCGCCCAGCGCCTTGAACATCGCCGCCAATTCCGACGCGTGGGACTCGGCCATGGCCGCCGTCCCCAGGGTGGGGCAGCATGCCTGCTGTTTCGACATTCTTCTATATAAGCATTTATCGAATCAGCGCGCCACCCCTATTTCGCGCGGACCCGCCGAATCGCGTAGGCGGCGAGGCCAATGGCAAGCACCGCCAGGCCGGACACCACCGACGACAGCGGCATCGCGAACGCGAGGACCACGCAGCCGACCAACCCGGTGATCGGAACCGCGCGGTGCGGGCGGCCCTCGCCGTGTCCCAGGGTGAACGCGGAAGCGTTGGCCACGGCGTAGTAGATGAGCACGGCGAACGAAGAGAACCCGATGGCGTCGCGCAGGTCGGCGGTGGCGGCCAGGATCGCCACCACCAGGCCGATCAGCAGCTCCGCGCGGTGGGGGACACCGAACCGCGGGTGCACGGCGGTCAGCGCGTGGGGCAGGTGGCGGTCACGGGCCATCGCCAGCGTGGTGCGCGAGACGCCCAGGATCAGCGCCAGCAGCGAGCCGAGCGCGGCGACGGCCGCGCCCACCTGCACGACGGGAACGAGCCAGCCCGCGCCGGCCGCCCGCACGGTGTCGACCAGCGGCGCCGTCGCCCGGCCGAGGCGCTGCGGCCCCAGCACCCCGAGCGCGGCCACCGCCACCAGGGTGTAGACGGCCAGCGCGATGGCGAGCGCGACGGGTATCGCGCGCGGGATGGTGCGTGCCGGGTCGCGCACCTCCTCGCCCAGGGTGGCGATGCGCGCGTAGCCGGCAAAGGCGAAGAACAGCAGCCCCGCGGCCTGGATGACCCCGCCGACGGTGGCGCCCGACGGGCGGAGGTGGTCGGTGACCGCCGTCCCCGAGGCGAACGCGGCGACGACCACCGCGGCCAGCACGGCCAGCACGAGGGCGACGATGACACGGGTGAGCCACGCCGACTTCTGCACGCCGGCGTAGTTCACGCCGGTGAGCGCGACCACGGCGGCGACGGCCACCGGGTGCGCGTGCGCCGGCCACGCGTAGGCACCGATGGTCAGGGCCATCGCGGCACACGAGGCGGTCTTGCCGACGACGAAACCCCACCCCGCCAGGTATCCCCAGAAGGCGCCCAGCCGCTCGCGGCCGTACACGTAGGTGCCGCCGGAGGCGGGGTAGCGGGCGGCCAGCCGCGCGGACGAGGTGGCGTTGCAGTAGGCCACCACCGCGGCGACCGCCAGTCCCAGCAACAACCCCGAGCCGGCGGCGCGCGCCGCCGGGCCGAGCGCGGCGAAGATCCCGGCGCCGATCATCGAGCCCAGCCCGATCGTCACCGCGTCGAACAGGCCCAGGCTTCGGCGGAGCTCGCCGGTGTCGCTGTCGGACAATCGTTCTCCTCACGCGCGCGCAGACGCCAACCTAGCAGAAGGGATTTGAGGTATTCTCGGCTACGACGGCGGCAGCCCGCCGTTGGCGCCACATACCCGAATCCCGCTGATTGGCAAGCGAATTGGACCGCGGCATCGACTTCCCGTCACCGGTCCTGGACGCTTGTCCCCGGAGGCGATGACGATGTCGCCGGATCGGCGGGAGTTCCTTAAATGGGCCGCGCTGGCCGCGGGCGGAAGCGCCGGGGCCTTGGCCGGCTGCGCACGGTCCGGCGACAAGGCCGACTACACGTTGCGGATCGCCACCGGCGCAGTCGAATTGGCGCCCGGCCACGTCGTGTCGACCCTGACCTACAACGGCCAATTCCCCGGCCCGCTGCTGCGGTTCACCGAGGGCCGGCGGACGGTGGTCGATGTCTTCAACGACACCGATTCCGCCGAGCAGCTGCATTGGCACGGTCAACAGGTGGGCGTCGACGTCGACGGCGCTGCCGAGGAGGGCACACCCTACATCCCCGCGCACGGCATGCGAAGGATCTCCTTCGTCCCCGGGCCTGCGGGGTTCCGCTTCTACCACACCCACGTGGTGCCGCGCGCCGACCTGTCGCGCGGCCAGTACAGCGGCCTGGTCGGCCCGGTCTACATCGAGCCCCGCCACAACGCCGGCGGCTACGACCAGGAGATCTTCCTGACGCTCAAGGAATTCGAGCCCTCGCTGAGCCGCGGCGGCGACATGGCCAGCGATTTCCTGGCCGGCGCCCCGGACCCGGATCTGCGGGCGCGGGGCGAATCGTCGATGGCGGCCTCGCTGGCCCGGGGCGACCCGCGCGGCTTCGAAGTGGGCTACGCGGCGTTCGCCATCAACGGCCGCGCGCTCGGCCACGGCGATCCCATCCGGGTGCGCACCGGTCAGCTGGTGTTGCTGCACGTGCTCAACGGCAGCGCCACCGAGACCCGCAGCCTGGCGCTGCCCGGGCACGCCTTCAACGTGATTGCGCTGGACGGCAACCCGGTGCCCCACCCCGCGCCCGTGCCGGTGCTGTGGCTCGGCGCCGGGGAACGCGTCTCCGCGTTGGTGCGCATGACGAATCCGGGGGTGTGGGTGCTGGGCGACCTGGCCGACGATGACCGGGGCCGCGGCATGGGTGTTGTGGTCGAATACGCCGGGCGCGGCGGGGACCCGGTCTGGACCGCGGCGCCGCCGTTCGCGTGGGACTACCGGCTATTCGCGCGCCCCGCCGCCGTCCCGCCGCCCGACCACACCATCGAGCTGCTGATCGAGAAGCGCAACGCCGCCGACGACGGTTTCAACGCTTGGACGATCAACGGCACGGCTTTCGCCATGGCCGCCAACCAGCCCGTGCTCGATGTGCGCCGGGGCGAGCGCTACCGGCTGCGCTTCCGCAATGCCAGCGACGACCTGCACCCGATGCACCTGCACCGGCACACGTTCGAAATCACCGAATTCGCCGGCACGCCCACCGCCGGTGTGCGCAAGGACGTCGCGATGCTGGGCGGCTATCAGAGCATGGACGTCGACTTCGTCGCCGACCAGCCCGGCCTGTCGCTGCTGCACTGCCACCAGCAGATCCACATGGACTACGGCCTGATGTTGCTGCTCAACAGCCGCTGAATCACCCCAGCGGATTGTTCTGCCGCACACCGCGATACATGCCCCACCGGACGATCCACGGCATCACCACCCGTTCGACCGACCACAACGGGAACCGGAACGCGTGGCCGGTCGGCATGAAAACCTCCAGCCCGTCGGGCTGGATGCCCACCAACGAGCCCCACCGCCGCGTCGGCGCGCGGTAGGTTCCCAACTTCCCGCCGGTCAGCTCGGCGCGGACGTTGCGGGCCACCAGCGCGTCCCCGCGGTTGCGGGCCGAGCTGCGCAGCGGGTCGGTCGCCGCGACGTCGCCCACCGCGAAGACGCCGCGCTGTCCGGGTACCCGCAGCTCCGGCGTGACCCGGACGAAGCCGCGCTCGTCGAGCAGTTCCGGCGGCAGCCAATCGGTGTTGGGCCGCACCAGCCCGATCGCCCAGAGCACCGCGTCGGCGGCCGCCGTGGGCTGGCCGGAGCTCCAGCGCACCGGCTCGCCGGTGATCTCGTCGCCCGGGAAGCCGTCGGGCAGCACCGCGCGGTGGCCCGGGTGAATGCCGACACCGAGGCCGGCGAGCCGTGCCTGGATCCGTCCCCAGATCCGCGGGTGGTAGGCCTGAAGTGCCGAGTGCCCGGGGAAGTACAGGTCGATCCGCTTGCCCGGCCAGGTGGTGGCCATGTTGAGCGCGCTGCTCACCGCGGCCGCGCCGCCGCCCACCACGATGACCGAGTCGGCGGCGGCCAGCCGGTCATGGGCGGCCCGCAGCTCCGCGCCCACCTCCGCGGCCGACTGCAGCGTCGGCCGGCGCCAGAAGCCGTTGCTGACCCCGGTCGAGATGATCAGCGCGTCGTACTCCTCGGCGAGGGCGGCGCCGTCGGCGCGGGTGCCCAGGACGGTGCGCCCCGACAGGTCGAGCCCGGTCAGCTGCGCCTGAACCGTCCGCACCCCGTCCAGGCGGCGGAACCTGTCGAACGGAATCCAGTAATCGCGGGCCCAATCGTGCGGGCGGGAGAGCCGAACGCCGAGTTCCTGACCACTGACCAGCGCCGGCTTGACGGAAATGCCGACGACGTCGGCGTGACCCGACAACCGGATCGCGGCCAGGACACCAGCGTCTCCGAGCCCGGCAATAACGACGCGCTTGCGGTTCATGTCGCTATCCTGCCTGGCATGAAGTTCGGGCCTGCCGAGTGACCATAGACATCGCCGATCCGCACCGGCCGATGCACCCGCGCGCGCGTGCCGCGTTGCGCGCCGCCGTGCGCGCGTCGGCGCCCCGCCCCGCCGCCGCCCGGCGGGCCGCCAAGGACTTCGAAAAGCCCGGCGCGGCGGCGGTGCTCGCCGAGATCCGGTGGGCGTTCACCTCGCCGCGCACCTGGTTGATGGGCGTGGTCGCCAACGTGATCTTCGCCGCCGCATGGCTGCTGGTGCAGCCGCTGACCGTCGGGCGCCACCACACCGACTGGGTGATCCTGATCGGCACCTACTTCTCGTCGTGGGTGCTGGCCGACGTCACCACCACCAATCTGTTCGGCGCCGACCACTACCGCGTCCTGGCCGGCCTGTCCGACGGCGTGCCGTTCTGGCGGATCCTGGTGATCAAAAACCTTGCCCTGCTTGCGATCGTCGGGCTGCCCACCCTGGTGGCGGCCATGGTGTTGACCCTGTGCCTGGAAACGCCGGGGCGGCTCGGGATCACGATCCCCACCGTCGCGGTGCCGATCGTGTCCTGGTTGGGGCTGGGCAACCTCATCTCCGCGCTGCACCCGGTGGGCGTCGAGCCGCTGACGCGGCGCTGGCGCCAGCGCGCCGATCGGCGCCGCACCGGCGGCTGGATCGCCGCCCTGACCCTGCCCTATGCGGTCTACTACGTCGCCGACCCGATGAACGGGGTGGAGCACCAGGTGCTTTGGACCAAGGTGCCGGCGTTGATCTGGCCGGTGTTCGGCCGCGACACCAAGAGCTTCGTGCACCTGGCCATCGCCGTGGCCGTCTGGGTCCTCGGTACGGCCGTCGCGGTGTTGTGGGTTCGCAGGCGCGGCTTGGCGATTCGATGACGGGTCACGGCACTGCGGGCTTGATCTCCTCGATCACCCACTGCGCGTAGTCGAGGTACGCGTCGACGCCATCACCGCATCCCGCCCAGCGGTCCGCGTCAAACCGATCCTCGTCTTGGGTTGTTAACCTTGCGCCGTGGACTCCGAACCGGACCCTACCGGCGAAAACAAGTCGAAGGCGGCGCTTGCCGCCACGAGTTGGGCGCTGCTGGGCATGATGTCCTACGAGGAGGAGGTCTCCGGCTACGACCTGAAAAAGTGGATCGACTGGAGCGTCGATCTGTACTACTGGAGCCCGTCGTACAGCCAGATCTACACCGAGCTGAAGAAGCTCGAGGGGCTGGGCCTGGTCACCTCACGGGTCGAGCACGACGAGGGCACGCGCAGTCGCCGGCTCTACAAGATCACCCCCGCCGGGATGGCCGCCGTCACCGACTGGACCAACAACGCCCCGGTGGACCCCCCGGTGCTCAAGCACAGCGTCCTGCTGCGCGTGACGTTCGGTCACCTGAGCAACCCGGCCCGGCTCAAGGAGCTGCTGGCCGAACACGTCGCCTACGCCGAAGCCAGGCACCGCAAAGCGGTCGAGGACGCCGACGGCGCCGAGGCCCAACCCGCGTGGGCGTATTCGGTGATCGCGCTGCGCTGGGCGGCCAAGTACTACGCGGCGGAGCGCGAATTCGCGCTCGAACTGATGAAGGACATCGACGAGGCGGACGCCATCCTGAAGAAGGCGGCCAAGGGGGGCTTCGGGCAGCCGCGCCCGATGCCCGGCTACTGGCGTGAGGTCGAGAAGCAGGTCGAGGCCAAACGCAAAGCGGACTGATCCTGCTGATGGCGGCGACCCGTCCCCCGCAAGCGGGAGGTACCCCCATCGCCCGGCCTCGCCGCCCTCGCGATCGCCGCTAGCCCGTCGCGTCCCGCGCCGCCGCGTCGCGGGCCGCGATGAAGCCGTACACCAGGCCCTGCGCGATCGTCGCCCCCGCGCCCGGGTACGTCGTGCCGAACGCGTTGGCGGCGGTGTTGCCGATCGCGTACAGGCCGGCGATCACGCTGCCATCCTCGCGGAGCACCCGTGCGCGCTCGTCGGCCTTCAGTCCGCCGCATGTGCCGAGGTCGCTGAGCACCATCTGCACGGCGTAGAACGGGCCCCTGAGCAACGGGCGCAGATTGGGGTTCGGCTTGATCGTGGGGTCGCCGTAGTAGCGGTCGTAGGCGCTGCGCCCCCGGCCGAAGTCGGGATCCTCACCCGCAGCGGCGTTTTCGTTGAAGCGAGTCATCGTCTCGCGGAAGTCGGGCGTCGGAACGTTCATCCGGGCGCCGAGCTCGTCGAGGTTGTCCGCCCGCACCGCGATGCCCGCGTCGTACCAGGCCTGCGGGATGCGCATGCGCGGGAACAGTTCGGCGCCAAAGACATAGCTGTTGCGGTACTGCTGGTCGAACACGATCCACATCGCGTCCACGGGGCTGCCCGACCGCTCCAGCTCGAGCAATCGCTGGCCGAACGACATGTAGTCCGCGGACTCGTTCGCGAAGCGGCGGCCGTTCTGGTCGACGATCAGACTTCCCGGCAGGGAACGTTCGGCCAGCATCACCGCCGGCGCCCTGCCCGGCAGGGGCGCGATGGCGGGAAACCACCAGGCCTGATCCATCAACGCGATGTCGGCGCCGCATTCCTGCCCCGCACGAATGCCGTCGCCCGTGTTGGATGGGGCACCCAGGCTCAGATTGGCGCCCAGCGACTCGGACTGAAACTTCCACCTCATGTCCATGCTGTGGTCGAAACCGCCGGTTGCCAGCACCACTCCGCGCCGGGCGGTGATCGTCACCTCGCGCCCGTCATGGTCGACGACCGCGCCCGTCACGCGCTTGCCGTCGCCTTCCAGGCGCACGAGCGGGCAGCCGGTCCACACCGGGATACCGGCGCGCAGCACCCCCGCGAACAGCCCGGCCATCAGACCCTGGCCGCCCGCGGCGTAGCGCCGACCGATCAGCCTGCCGCCGAGGCCCTGCGCCACCCGCTTGCCGAACGTCGGAATGCCCTTGCGCGGCACCCTGGCCACGAGGTTCATCCACCGGTAGTCGGCGCCCGTGGTCGGTATCGAGACGCCGGCCTCGAGCACGCCGGGCCGCAACCGGGTGCGGTACCGGCCGAGGATCGAGGTGTCAAAGGGGTGACATTCGCACGTCCGGCCCGCCGCGCTGCCACCCGGCTCCTCGGGGTGGTAGTCGGAGTAGTCACGGGCCCAGAACAGCCGCAACGGGGTGGTCCGGCGCAGCATGTCGACCGTCGCCGGCACCTGAGCCAGGAATTCCGCCGATCGTTGCGGTGGGGCCGAACCCGCGACCACCGAGTCCAAATACGCGGCGGCGCGCTCGCGGGAGTCCCCGGCGCCCGCTTCTCGCAGCACGGGGCTGACGGGTAGCCACAACGCGCCGCCCGACCGGGCTGTCGACCCACCCACGTGCGACGACTTCTCCACGATCAGCACCGACAGCCCGAGTTCGCGGGCGGCCAATGCCGCGGCCATGCCGGTCCCGGACCCGATCACCAGCAGGTCGACCGTCGTATCGGCCACGGGAAGCCCGGCGGGAATCGTCGTGCTCTGGGGGTTCACGCGCAAAACCGTATGCCGACGCCGCCCGGCAGCGGAAGAGCCGTCCTGATCAGTGGGAACAAGCGGCCCCGCTAACGGGCGGACGGGAGTTTAATCTTCCCCATGACGACGCAGTCCGAGGTCGACGAGATTCGGCAGATCGAAGCGCAGGCCGTGCCGACGCGGTACGCCCGCGGCTGGCACTGCCTGGGCTTGATCCGGGATTTCGGCGATGGCAAGCCGCACGCGGTCAGCGCCTTCGGGCAAAAGCTCGTCGTCTTCCGCGGCGCGAACGGCACCATCAACGTCCTCGACGCCTTCTGCCGGCACATGGGCGGTGATCTTTCGCAGGGCGAAGTCAAGGGGGACGAGATCGCCTGTCCGTTCCACGACTGGCGCTGGGGCGGGGACGGTCGGTGCAAGCAGGTGCCCTACAGCCGGCGCACGCCGAAGCTGGCGCGCACCGGGGCGTGGACCACGCTGCAGCAGGACGGAATGTTGTTCGTGTGGAACGACCCGGAGCGCAAACCGCCGCCGCCGGAGGTCACGATCCCGCGCATCGAGGGCGCCACCAGCGACGAGTGGACGGACTGGCACTGGTACACCACCGTCGTGCAGAGCAACTGTCGCGAGATCATCGACAACGTGGTGGACATGGCCCACTTCTTCTACATCCACGGCTCGTTGCCCACGTACTTCAAGAACATCTTCGAGGGGCATGTGGCCACGCAGTACATGAACGGCGGGAGTCGTCCCGACATCGGGAGCCCCGAGGGGACCACGATGCTGGGGACCACGTCGGTGGCTTCCTACTACGGGCCGTCCTTCATGATCGACGACCTTACCTACCACTACACCGACGGCGACGCCAAGACGATCCTGATCAACTGCCATTATCCGATCGACTCGAATTCCTTTGTGCTGCAATACGGAATCATCGTCAAGAAGTCGGACAACCTGCCCGGCGATGAGGCGCTGAAAACCGCGGTCAGCCTGGGTGACTTCGTCAAGATCGGGTTCGAACAGGACGTCCAGATCTGGCGACACAAGGCGCGCATCGACAACCCGCTTCTCGTCGAGGAGGACGGCCCGGTCTACCAGTTACGCCGCTGGTACCAGCAGTTCTACGTCGACGCCGCCGACGTCCAACCGGATATGGTGGACCGCTTCGAGTTCGAGCTCGACACCACCAGGCCCTACGAGGCGTGGATGAAAGAGGTCGAGGCCAACATGGCCGCGCAGGGCGCCGGCTAGTGTGATGTCGCTCGATTCGTCTGCGCGGCAGGACAATCGCCTCGACGAGATGCCGATGCGCCCCGTGGGGTGTCGCAGGTGCGGGGCGCAGGTGCTTGCTCGCAAAAGCAGCTGGAACCAGACCAGCGTGCAGTGGAACGCCGATGCGACGGCCCGGTGCGTCGAGCGTGCGGACGCCGTGCGGATCGCCGGCAACCACCGCGTGGTGTTCCTGGCCTGCTCGGCACTGCGCGAATCGATCGAGCGCGCCGTCGCGGCCGGCGAGCTGGCGATCGTCGACGGCGCATGACCCATCTCCGCCGAGCGTCGAATTATCGTGCCGTTGAAGGCCTTTCCACCCAAACAACTCGACGCTCGACGGTGAGGTTTTCGGTCATGCGAGCTGGAATGCGCTGATGGGTGCCTCTTCGGGATAAATAGCAGGGCCGCCCAGGTCGTAGCCGGCGTTGAGCGCGCTGATGAACGCCGGGTCGTGCAATGGTTCACTGGGGATGTCGAGCTTGATGCCCCTGCCCTTGAGGTCGTCGACCATGATGTCGATGGCCGTCTCGATGGTCAGGTCGTGCGATCCCTCCATGTTCTTCTTGAGCTCGTCGTGGTCGGTGAATACCTCGGCGGACCAGTGCACCAGGAACCGCAGTTGGTCGGTGTGGTGGCGGGCGATCACCTCGTCGCCGTTCTTGAGCAACCACTGATTCGGGTCCTCGGGGTCGCCGGAAAAGACGGTGTCGAAGGACAACCCGGCCGGAATTTGTTGCTCGAGTGGCCCGTTCGCTTCGCCGCGATGCACCATCATCTCGTTCTGCACCACCACGCCGCGGTTGTTGATCGGCGGCAGAACGCGTTTGGGGGCCTTGAGCGGGCCGTCGGGCCAGTAGGTGAACCCGCTGCCGGGGTCGAGCGAGAACCACGTGATCACCTGCGCCATCTTGACCAGGTAGTCGCCGAACAGGCCGGACTTGCCCATCACGCTGGTGAGCCAGGTCGGCGCGTTCTCGTGACGCACGCCGCGAAAGCTCGGCGAGTCCAGATGTCCCGGGTCGCGGTTGGCGCACGGCCCGTTGATGTTGAACAGCATCAGCTGGGGTTTGGCGTACTGGGCGTTCCAGTAGCTTTTGGCCATCTCGAGGAACCGCGCGTTGTAAAAGCAGTCGTGCAGCTCTGGGTAGAGCACCGCGCCGTAGTTGGCGAGGTAGCCGCGGAAGGTCGGTGTCAGGAACAGGTCCAGCGACGGGGTGAAGCCTTCTGGGAAAAGGCCGCTCATGGTGGCGATCAGCTCATCGGGCGACGCGAAGTGTTGCGCGATGATCAACCGCCACGGCCCCTCGGTGCGTACCACATCCAGCAGGCGTTCGCGTTGGTCGTCGGTATAGACGTTGTCGACCTCGCGGGGCGGCGCGGCGGGCCGCAACACGTCGGAAAGCTCCATCCGCCGGTCGTCGGTGAGCATCGGCTGTCTCCTTTTGCAGTTCGTGCCCCGATTGTGGGCGGGGCGATTCCGGTGCGGGGGGCCATGGCCCGGTCACCGGGACGTCAAGCCCGGACCGGATGGCCGAACTTGGCCCGCAGGAGCGCGCCGATCTCGGCGATGGCCAGCCGGCCCCGCGCCGTGGCGTCGGAACGCATCAGAAATCCGTGGCACATCCCGGGATAACGGGTCAGGGTGGTCTGCACGCCGGCGTCGCGCAGCCGTGTCGCATACCGCTCACCCCAATCCCGGATCGGGTCGCACTCCGCGGTGACGACGATCGCCGGGGGGAGGCCGGCGAGCTCGGATGCGTAGGCGGGCACCAGGTACGGGCTGGTGGGCGGGCCCGCGTCCCCGTCGGCCAGGGAGTGCATGTACTCGATGTCGTCGCGGCTGAGCATCGGGGCGTCCGCCAGGGCGGTGACGGACGGGGCCGTCATGTCGCGATCCAGGCCCGGATACAGCAGCACCTGCGCGCCGATCGGCGGACCGCCACGGTCGCGCGCGGCGAGCGCAACGCCGGCCGCCAATGCGCCGCCCGCGCTGTCGCCGATCACCCCGAGCCGTTCGGGGTCGACCCCCAGCTGACGAGCATTCCGTGACACCCATTCCGTCGCGGCGTACGCGTCGTCGAACTGCGCGGGCGGAGGCCACTCCGGGGCCAGGCGGTAGCCGACCGCGACGACGGTGGCGGCAGACGCCGCGGCCAGCTCACGGGCCAGCGGCTCGAATGAGTGGTTCGACCCCATCACCAGCCCACCGCCGTGCAAATACACCAGCACGGGTCCACCGCTTCCGGCGTCGGGGCGATAGACCCGTGCCGCGATGTCACCCGCCGGACCGGGAATGGCTGCTTCCGTGACGGCGGCCATCTCGGCCATCGACTCGGGCGGTGGCGCGGATTCGAGCGCGGCGCGCACGGCCGCGAGCCCGCGCTGGCGCATCGGTGGAACGTCACCGAACGAAGCGACGCGGGCGGCGGCGTCGGGGTCCAGCTGGCAGGCCCCCATGTCAGAGCCGCTGCGCACCGAACCGGCGTTCCGTGCGCAGCACGGGCCGTCGTTGCGCGGCAAGCACTTCCGCGCGCTCCGCCATCGCCGACCCCACTTCCGGGTGGGTGAGCAGGTAGAAGCGGCCTTCGGCGGCCTGTTGGAACAGCGTTTCGGCGGCCGCCAACGGGTCCATCGCCACCGCTTTGATGTCGAGCATCGCTTCGCGATGCGTCTCCGCGGCGCCCACATCAGCGGCCGCCGTGGCGTCGACACCCCCCGCGGATTCGAAGATGTTGGACACCACAGGCCCGGGCAGCACCGCCTGCACATGGATGTGGTGGTGGTGTCCCGCCAATTGCACCTCGGTGCAGAGGCATTCGGTCATGGCCAGCACGGCGTGCTTGCTCACGAGGTAGGGCGTCTGCAACGGCATCGTCACTACGGCGCCGACCGACGCAACGTTCCACACCCACGCCTGCTCGTCGACGGCCATCATCTTCGGCAGAAACGCGCGCACGCCGTAGAAGACTCCGCTGATGTTGATGTCGACGACGCGCCGCCAGTTCGTCACCGGCGTGTCCCACAGATAGCCGAACTGTTCGATACCGGCGTTGTTCACCAGCAGCCGCACCGCGCCGAAATCCCGATAGACCCGGTCCGCGAGGTCCTGCACCGCCTCGGGATCACGCACGTCGCAGACGATGTCGACGGCCGTCCCTCCGGCCGCGCAGAGTTCGTCGCGCAGCGCGGCGATGCCGTCGGCGTCGATGTCGGCGAGCACCGTGGTCATGCCCAGCCGGTGGGCGTGCCGCGCCAAACCGGCACCGATCCCGGATCCGGCGCCGGTGATGACGGCGACGCCGCCGGCGAAGATGCCGCGGGCGCTCATCAGGGGGTGGTGCTGTCGGCGTGCAGGTCCGCCAGCAGGACCGAGTTGGTCGCATCGAGAACGACGTCCATCTCGCTGAATTGCAGCCCATCGTCGCCGCGCCGGACGGCGACGTCGACAACCCCGCTGGAAACCGCGAACGGCACGTAATTGGCGATCTGGTTGACGAGGATGTAGAACCGCGCGCGGGTGACGTCACCGTCGGTGCCGGTGCGGTGGATGTTGGTGGCGTGGTGGCGCAGCGGGTACGGGCTCTGCATGCGGTGCTGGGACAACCACTGGATCACCGCGTCTCGGCCGTTGAGCTCGGGCGACATCAGGTCCTCGAAAGGACTTGCGCCCGAGTCACTTCTGGTCACATAGCGCACGTCATGGGCGTATCGGAGTGCCAGCTCGTCGTAGTGGGCCTCGTCGTAGTGGTACCAGAACTCGCCGATGAACTCCTGCAGTTCCGACAGCGCGATGTCGTGGTTCATGGCATCGAATGAAACTCCACTGTGGGCGCGACGGCACGGTGACCGCCCGATGAGTGGAACACATCCGCCTCACTCCGTGATGAGGCTCCACAAACCCCCGGCGCTCACGCGCATGGCGGCGTCGGTGACGACGTCGTCCCAGTAGCGCATCGAACCGAACTCCGACCGCCACGCCAGCGCGGCCGTGGTGAATTCGTGCAGGCGGTGCTCGCGGGTGGTGCCGATGGCGCCGTGCACTTGGTGGGCGTTCCTCACCACCACGGAGGTCGCGTGGCCCGCACACGAACGCGCGGCGGCCACCAGGAATTCCAGCGTCGGGCTCGACCACTCGCCCCCGACGCCGGCCGCCAACGCCGCCTCGGTCGCGGCCCGGGCGAGCGCGGCCTCGGCGGCGACGTCGGAAACCAGGTGCTGAACCGCTTGGAACTTCGCCAGTGGGCGCCCGAACTGCGTTCGCGAGGTCACGTGCTCGATGCAGAGTCCCAGTGCTTCGTCCAGGGCGGCGCACACCTGGATCGCCCGCACCAACCCCGACCTCAGCCGCAGCTGGCTGACCAGGGTCGGGCCGATGGGCGTTCCCTGCAGGCCGGAGAGCTCGGCGGCCACGGTGTCACGTGGTTCACCGATCGAATTGGCGCCGGGGGTGATGGTGAGCATCTCGGCCGCGGCGTCGGCGACGCGGTACTGCCCGTCGGCGCGCCATACGACCACCACGCGTTCGGCCGTGCTCGCCCATGGCACGTGCGTCGCGACGCCGCGCGTGTCGACCACGCAGACTGTGCGCGCCGCGCCGTCGGCGCCCAATCCGCTGGCGTCCAGGAGCCAGCACGCCAGCAAGTCGTGCTCCGCCAGCGGAATTCGAATACCGTTGCGCACCGCCGCGTTCAGCAGTTCGGCCGCCTCGTACCACCCGGCCCCGCTGCCGCCGTGCTCGACCGCACCGGTGAGGCGCAGCAGACCAAGCTCAGCGAGCTGCCGCCACAGACCGGAGCCCCGCTCGACGATCGTTTCGCTCCCGAGCTTTTCGCGGTGAGCGCCGAAGACGGCGCCCATCATGTCGGCCAGGGCTTCGTCGACGGAAGGCCCGGCGCTCACCGCAGCCCCAATGCGCGGGCGATTACCCCGCGAAGCACCTCGTTGGTGCCACCGCGCAGGGTGAATCCCGGCCGTTGATCCACGCCGGCACGCACCAACGCGGCGAAGATCCGGTCGGGGGAGTCCTGCAGGTCGGCGAACTCCGCGATCTCGCCCTCGGTGGTCGTGCCGAGCACCTTGACCAGGGCGGCGGGGATATCGGCCGGCTCGCGCCGTTCCAACGCGCCGGCAACCGCGGTGGACATGTGATGCAGACCGGCGACTCGCGCGACGAGCCTCCCCAGCTCCGCGTTGCGGGGAATGGCGTTCGCGGCCATCCGGTCGGCGCAGGCCGCGAGCAGGACGAACGTCGACAGGTACCGCTCGGGTCCGCTGCGCTCGAAGCTCAGCTCGGAAGTCACCTGCCGCCAGCCGTCACCGATTGCGCCGAACACCATCTCGTCGGGGACGAACGCCTCATCGAGTATCACCTCGTTGAAGTGGTGGGCGCCGTTCATCGACACGATCGGGCGCACGTCGACGCCGGGCCCCCGCAGATCGACGATGAATTGGCTCAGTCCGGCGTGCCGGTGCTCTGGATCCAGTGGCGCCGTGCGGGCGAGCACGATGAACGCGTGCGCGAGGTGCGCCCCGGACGTCCACACCTTGGTGCCGGTCAGCGACCACCCGCCGTCGACGCGCAGCGCCCTGGTGCGCACGCTGGCCAGGTCGGAGCCGGACTCCGGCTCGCTCATGCCGATGGCGAAGAAGCACTCGCCGCGCACGATCCGCGGCAGGAAGGCCAGCTTCTGTGACTCCGTGCCGTATTTCAGCAATGACGGCACGATCTGCCGGTCGGCGATCCAGTGCGCGGCGACGGGGGCGCCGGCGGCGAGCAGCTCCTCGGTGACGGCGAACCGCTCCAGAAATGAGCGCCCGTGGCCGCCGTATTCGACGGGCACCGTCATTCCCAACCAGCCGCGCGCCGCGAGCGCGGCGGTGAAGTTTTCGTCCCATCCCGACAGCCAGGCGTCCACCGACGGGGTGAACGCCCCGGCGGCCAGTTGGTCGTCCAGGAACTGCCGCACCTCGTCGCGAAGGTCCTGTGTCGACAACGGGTCGAGCGCGATCGGCGGCACCAGCCGGGAAGAGGCCATCACCGTATCTTCCACCCCGCGCTGAATCGCTCGCGCAGCACGCGTTTCAGCAGCTTGCCGCTGGGGTTCTTCGGTAGGGAATCGACGAGGAAGATCCGCTTCGGTGTCTTGAACCCGGCCAGGTGCGCGCGGCAGTGCCCGAGTATGTCGTCCTCGGCGAGGTCGACGCCGTCGCGCAGCACCACCGCCGCGACGACGGCCTCGACCCAAATAGGGTGGGCCAGGCCGAAGACCGCGACTTCTTCGATGCCGCCGTGCCGGTAGATGACCTCTTCGACTTCCCGGCTTGCGACGTTTTCCCCGCCGGTCTTGATCATGTCCTTCTTGCGGTCCACGACATGGAGCAGCCCGTTCTCGTCGTAGTAGCCGAGGTCGCCGGAGTGGAACCAGCCGCCCCGGAAGGCCTCGGCGGTCTGCTGCGGATCGTCCAGGTAACCCAGCATCAAATGCGGGCTGCGATGGGCGATTTCACCGACTGTTCCGGTGACGACGGACTTGTCCGCGTCGTCCAAAATCGCGGTCTCCACGTTGGTCACCGGCCGCCCCGCCGAACCCGCGTGCGCGTCCTGTTCGTCGGGCCCGAGCGCGGTGGCCAGCGGCGCCATTTCGGTTTGGCCGTAGAAGTTCCACAACCTCATGCGCGGCAGGCGCTCCCGAATCTCGTTGAGGATTTCGACCGGCATCGCCGAGGCGCCGTAGTAGCCCTTGCGCAGGCTGGACAGGTCGACGGTGTCGAAGAGGGGTGATCGCAGCAACGAGATCCACACCGTCGGTGGGGCGAAATAGTTGGTGACGGCGTAGCGCTCGATGGTGCGCAGGACAAGTTCGGGGTCCGGCCGCGGCAGGATGATGCTGGTGGCGCCGAGATAGACATCGGTGGCCAGGAAGTTGTCGAGTTGCGCGCAGTGGTAGAGCGGCAGCGAATGGATCTCGACGTCGTCGGCGGACATGTCGCCGGCCAGGATCGTGCTGATGTAGTTCCACATCAGGCTTCGGCTGGTATGCATGGCGCCCTTGGGGCGCGATTCGGTGCCGCTGGTGTACATCAGGCGCAGCAGCTGGTCGTCATCGATGTGGGGGCGTGGGGCCGTCGAGGTGGTGCTCAGCCACTCGGCGAAGTCGGGCCAGCCGGCCGGCGCGGACCGCCCGGGCGGCGCCAGCGCCGCCTTCGTCGTCACCGAGCCACCCAGTCGCATGGCTTGCTCCGCGGTGGGTGTCAAGTCCGCTTCCACGATAAATCCCCGTGCGCCACTGTGGCCGAGGATGTAGGAGACCTCCTCGGCGGTGAGCATGAAGTTGACCGGGACGAGGACCACCCCCGCCCGCGCCGTGGCGAACGCCAGTACGGCGTATTGCCAGCAGTTGTGCGACAGGAGGGCCAACCGATCGCCGGCTCGAAAACCGTTGTCGCCCAACGCCGCGGCCGCGCGGTCTACCAGGTTCTCGAAGTCGGCGAAACTCAGCACGACGTCGCCGTCGACAATCGCGATCTTGTCCGGGTGCCTGCGCGCCGACCGGCGGGGGATATCGCCGAGCGCGTGGCCGCGGGCGCGCGCGACGCTGACGTCCAACTCGCCCAACTGCATGCCGGCCACCGTAGGCGCCGACACTCGACGGTTTGTCCCCGGTGTCCCGCTGAGTAGACAAGGGCCACCCGATGGCGACGGGCGACGGCGATACTCGGCGTCATGAGCACGGGCGCAACCGCGAGAGCCGACCGCACCGGGCCCGTGGGCGTCGATCGCGACGAACTGCGGGCCAACCTGCTTCGCGCCGACCCCGGCGTGCTCGTCGCGGTGCTGGCGCAGCTCACCGGTGACCCCGGGGTGGTCGACCGCTTCGCGCCGAAGATCACCCACGTGCCCGACCCGCCGGAGCAGGCGGGCACGACCGACCCGGAGACGCGGGCGGCCATCGTCGAGGCTATGGTCAGCGCGCTGCAAGTGCCCCGGCCCCCGCACGCCGCCCGGGCCGACGACCCCGACCTGTTCGCGCGGATCGCGCCGGTCGCGCTCGGCGGAACGATCGACCCCGAATACCTCCCGCTGCTGTTGGAGCAGGGCGGATTCCAACCGCCCCAGCCGGTGCTGCCTCGCACCGCGAAGCTCCCCGACGACTTTCGGGTGGCGATCATCGGCGCCGGCATCGCGGGATTGACCGCCGCGTTGGAGTTGGCCGACGCCGGCGTGAACTTTGAAATCTTCGACCGCCACGACGAGGTCGGTGGCACCTGGTACACGACCACCTATCCGGGTATCGGCGTAGACACGCCCTCGGCGTACTACTCGTTGTCGCGCGACATCAACGGCGATTGGTCCAGCTATTACCCGATGGGGTGGGAGTATCAGTCCTATCTGGTGTCGGTGGCCGACAAGTACCGACTGCGGCAACGCACCCGCTTCGGTACCGAAGTCGAAGCCCTTCGGTGGGACGACGAGCGTCAGCAGTGGCAGATCCGTGCGGTGGGCCCCGGCGGTGCCAGCGAGATCAGCTACGCCAATGTGGTGATCCCGGCCGCCGGCTACCTCAACCGGCCACGCTGGCCGCAACTGGACGGAAGGGGGACTTTTGCGGGAGTCGAAATCCATTCGGCGCGTTGGGATCCCGGCCTTGATCTGACCGGCAAGCGGGTTGCCATCATCGGTGCCGGATGCACCGCGGTGCAGATCGTCGACGCGTGCGTCGATGAGGTGTCGCACCTGACGGTGTTCCAGCGCCAGCCGCACTGGGTGGCGCCGCGGCGGCGGCTGACCGATGACGTGCCCGACTATCAGCGGTGGCTGGGCACCCGGTTGCCGTTCTACGCCAATTGGATTCGGCTCAAATCCTATTGGGGAACCGCGGACAACAACTATCCCGTGATCTTGTACGACGCCGAATGGGCGCGCGACCATCTGTCCATTTCGCCGGCCAACGACGCGCTGCTGCAGATGTGCCTGAAGTACATCGACGACGTTTTCGGCGCGGGCAGCGAACTCGCCCGGAAGGTCACGCCGGACTTCGCGCCCTACGGCAAGCGGATCATCCGCGATCCCGGCGGGTACTACGCGGCGCTGGCCCGCGAGCACGTCGACGTCGAAGCGAGCGAACCCGCCCGTGTCAACGAGGCGGGCATCGTGACGGCCGACGGCAGGCAGATCGACTTGGACGTCATCGTCTACGCGACCGGCTATCATCTGGATTTCCTGTCCACCATGGACATTGAGGGGCGCGGCGGCAAGAGGCTGGCCGAGGAGTGGGGCAACCGGCCGCGGGCCTACCGCGGTGGGACCGTCCCCGGGTTCCCGAACTTGTTCATCTCGTCGGCGCCCAACTACAGCCCGGGACACGGCGCGGGACACAATTTCGGCGTCGAGGTGATGGTGCACTACGTGATGGAATGCCTCCAGCTGATGGCGCTGCGAGCGGCGTCGACCATCGAAGTGAATCAGCGCGCTTACGACGACTACGTCGCCGACATCGACGCGACGATGGAGGGCACCGTGTGGTGTCACACCCCGTCCGCGCACACGTACTACCGTTCGGGCGGTGGGCGGATCGTGACGGCCTTCCCTTACCGGCTGCTCGACGTATGGCGTGATCACCGGGTACCCGTTGAGGGCGATTTCGAGTTGCGATGACCGGGTTGCTCTCCGGGAGGACGGCTTTGGTCACCGGCAGTAGCCGCGGGATCGGCCGGGCCATCGCCTTCCGCTTGGCGGCGGAAGGCGCCACCGTGGCGGTCACGGCCCGCTCGCACGACGCGTCGTCGTCCGTGCGCGGTGGAGCGGCCAGCACGCTGCCCGGCACCATCGGCGAGACGGTCGAGTTGATCGAGGCCGCCGGCGGGAAGGCGTTCGCCGTCGCGGCCGATCTCGAGGATGCCGGGCAGCGCGACGGGCTTATCGACGAGGTGGTCGACCGCGCCGGCCGCATCGACATCCTGGTCAACAACGCGGGTTTCGCGGACTACTGTCTGGTGGAGGACATGAGTCTGGAAACGTTCGACCGGACGGTGGAGCACTACCTGCGCACACCGTTCGTTCTGACCAAAGCCGTTGTGCCGCAGATGCGTAAGCGGGGCGCGGGCTGGATCGTGAACATCGGCTCGGTGACCGGCGTCGCCCCGGTGCGACCGTATCGCGACTACAACAAGACCTCCGGCGACGTGATCTACGCGTCGTGCAAGGCCGCGCTGCATCGCTTCACCCAGGGCGTCGCCGCCGAATTGCTCGATGCCGGCATCGCGGTGAACTGCGTCGGCCCGTCGACGGCCGTTCGCACACCCGGTGCGGCCCAGCTCATTCCGGATGGCTTCCCGACCGAGCCGGTGGAATACCTGGCCGAGACCGTGCTGGCGATGTGCCACCTGCCGGCCGCCGAGCGCACCGGACTCGTCGCGTTCAGCCTGCACTTTCCCTGGTCGCAGCAACTGCCCGTGCACAGCCTGGATGGCACCCGATTGTTGCCGCCGTTGCCGCCACCGCCGACGGCGAATCCGAATATCAGGGCCGCGGGGCTCTAACTGGGGTCAAATGCGAGTGGCCTGGCAGCGTCACACCGGCCGGCGCTCGGCTCCCTGGGCCAGGGCAGCGGCCATTCTGGGCATGCTCATGCGCAGCAGCACCCAAACGAGTGGTCCGGCAAGGGGGATTCGCGAACGAAACGTTGCCCGCCAGACGATGAGCGACCCGCCAGGTTTGTCACGGATGTCGACATCCGCGCGGTGGTCGGCGACCGGGATCCCGGACAAGATGGTGTAGGCGTGGTGGTGCGGGCGGTCGGCCACCAAAACCTTTTCGCGCATGGTCAATCCACTCACCACGACTCGGCGTATGGCGCCTTCCCGTGTACCGGCGCCTCCTGGGTCGTCCCAACCGGCGCTTCGGGTGCCGGGCAACCAATCCGGCCACCGCTCGACGTCGATGAGCAGGTCATAAACGACCCCGGCAGGCGCGGTGCACGGCCTTTCGACGCGACAGGAGAAGCGCACGGGTAGAGACTACGCGAAGCACAACGTCCGGGTGCCGCATGGCCGCACACTCACGGCTTCCGCTTACCTCAAAACCGCAGCAGCACTGAGACAGAAGCTATGGCAAACGCGATCGCGCACGATGACTTCGGGACATTCGGGGTCGAACCAACGGTCCACGACCGCCCAGTGGATGGGATGCGTCAGATAGGGGCCCATGAGCCCGTCGACGTCGGTGAAGTGCTGTTCGAACACGTGGGTCCACGCCGAGGCGCCGGACGCTTCGTCTACACGGCTGAGCTGCCAATCAGTTATGGTCCGAGTGTATTTCGGCATCAGCCGCAGATCGGCCTCAAAACGGGCGATGGTCGCCCGGTCGGTACCGGGCACCACGCTCAACAACAGGGTGCGATAGACGGACCCCGGAAGAGCCGACCAATCCGTGCTGGCGGGACGGCCGTGATAGCTCGCGCCGTTGACGCGACCAACCGACGGGTCTCGCAGCAGCTTGCTGAATGTTCCTGCGACAGAGTCCCATTCGCGTGGACCAGTGAACCGCATGTGCAGGAGAATGTCGCCGCCGTTACGCGAACCGGGCAGCGTCGGCTGCACCACCCAGCGCGACGCTTGGGCGTCGCGGGCGGCCGAGCGCAACGCGGTGAGCATCCGGTCGCGTTCGTCCTCGACGACGTCCAACAACCTGGTGACGCTAAACATCGCAAAGCCGGTCCACGTCCTCGGCGGACGCGGCGAACGAGCGGGACCGCTCCTGCACGAGATCGGCTATGCCGCACCACCATTCACCGAGGGCCGGGTCCGTCCTGCCCTTCCACGTCATCTCCCACCACGCCCGCACGTCGGGCAGCGTCCAGGTGATGGTCACGGTGTTGGTTTCGTCATCGAACCAGATCGGCGGGCTGACGAGGACATCGCGCAACGTCATGCCGCGCTCCCGCGCGCCCGGGGCGTACTCGGCGAGGTAGGCGTCGACGAATCGCCGAGCGCACCCGGGTCGGGTGACCACCCGGTCGATCACGAAGACCCGTCCGCCCGCGTTCACGCGTACTGAAGGGCGGGCCGCGTCGCCGGACCCGCGGGACGCAACGGGCGCAGCGGCTGCAGGGTTGGAGCGACGCGCTGCGGACCGCCCTCGACGTTGCGCCAGATGCCCATCGCGGTCATCCGCACCGGGGCCGTCAGTCGCTGGTCGAACATCATGCGGTTCATCGGCCCGCAGACCGACACCGCGGCCACCGCCTCACCGGGCCCGCCGATCGGTGCCGCCACGCAGCCGAAGCCCAGCAGCGACTCCTCGCGCTCGAACGCGACGCCATGGGCCCGCACCTTGGCCAACTCCTGTCTCTTATACACATC